>NZ_AYOY01000142.1 GCF_000508185.1 Sphingobium sp. C100
AAGCCGATGAACCGGCCGCGCCGGCCGCGCCCGAAACGCCGGCCGCTGCTGCGCCCGAACCGCAGGCGGAAGCCGCACCCACGGCGCCCGCCGCTCCGGCAGCGACCGCCGCCGTGCCGCCGCCGCGCCGCCTCACCCCGGTCACGCCCGCAGGCGGAAGCCGCACCCACGGCGCCCGCCGCTCCGGCAGCGACCGCCGCCGTGCCGCCGCCGCGCCGCTTCACCCCGGTCACGCCGGCCAAGCGTCCTGAACCGGCCAAGCCGGAACGGGCCAAGCGTGGCGACGATAATCGCCGCCAGTCGGGCAAGCTCACCGTCACCAAGGCGCTGGCCGATGACGACAGTGCGCGTGCCCGCAGCCTCGCCGCGTTGAAGCGCGCCCGTGAAAAGGAACGCCGGGCCCATTATTCGGGCGGCAACCAGCCGCGCGAGAAGCAGTCCCGCGACGTGATCGTGCCGGAAAGCATCACGGTGCAGGAACTTGCCAACCGCATGGCCGAAAAGGGCGCGGACCTGGTCAAGGCGCTTTTCAAGATGGGCACCGCCGTCACGCTTAACCAACCGATCGACCAGGATACGGCCGAACTGCTGGTCGAGGAATTCGGCCACCGCATCCAGCGCGTGTCCGATGCCGACGTCGAAATCGGCATGACCGGCGAAGATGACGCGCCTGAAACGCTCCAGCCCCGCGCGCCGGTCGTGACCATCATGGGCCATGTCGACCACGGCAAGACCTCGTTGCTCGACGCATTGCGCGGCACCAGTGTCGTGTCGGGCGAAAGCGGCGGCATCACCCAGCATATCGGCGCCTATCAGATCAAGACCAAGGGCGGCGACCTCATCACCTTCCTCGATACGCCGGGTCATGAGGCTTTCTCGGAAATGCGCGCCCGCGGCGCCAACGTCACCGACATCGTCATCCTGGTGGTGGCGGCCGACGACGGGCTGATGCCGCAGACGATCGAGGCGATCAATCATACCAAGGCCGCCGGCGTGCCGATGATCGTGGCCATCAACAAGTCCGACAAGCCGGAAGCCAACCCGCAAAAGGTGCGCGAGCGCCTGCTGAGCGAGGAGATTGTGGTCGAGGATATGGGCGGCGACGTTCAGGACGTGGAGGTGTCGGCACTCAAGAAGACGGGCCTCGATGAACTGATCGACAAGATCCTGCTCCAGGCCGAACTGCTTGAACTGACCGCCAACCCCGATCGCCCTGCCGAAGGCAATGTGATCGAGGCGCAACTCGACAAGGGTCGCGGTGCGGTCGCGACCGTGCTGGTCCGCAAGGGCACGCTCAAGGTCGGCGACACCTTCGTCATCGGCGCCGAAAGCGGCAAGGTCCGGGCGATGATCAACGACCAGGGCCAGCAGGTGAAGGTTGCAGGCCCATCGACTCCGGTCGAGGTGCTGGGCTTGTCGGGCGTGCCGATGGCGGGCGACCAGCTCACCGTCGTCGAAAACGAAGTCCGCGCCCGCGAAGTCGCGGCCTATCGTCAGGAACAGGCGACCAAGAAGCGCACCACTGCCGCCCCGACCAGCTTTGAACATATGTTCTCGGCGCTCAACACGACCGTCATCGAATATCCGGTGGTGGTGAAGGGCGACGTGCAGGGTTCGGTCGAAGCGATCGTGACGGCGCTCAACCGCATCTCGACCGACGAGATCAAGGTCCGCATCCTCCATTCGGGGGTCGGCGCGATCACCGAAAGCGACGTCACGCTGGCTGCCGCCAGCCGCGCGCCGCTGATCGGCTTCAACGTCCGTCCCAACGCCAAGGCGCGTCAGCTGGCGGAGCGCGAGAAAATCTCGCTGCGCTATTATGACGTGATTTACGACCTGCTTGAGGAAGTTCGCGGCGAAATGGCGGGCCAGCTTGCGCCCGAACGGATCGAAACGATCGTCGGCCGGGCCGAGGTGCTTCAGGTCTTCCCAGCGGGCAAGAAGGACAAGGCGGCGGGTCTGCTCGTCCTCGACGGCATCATCCGCAAGGGGCTGTCGGCGCGTCTCACCCGCGACGATGTCATCGTGTCGCGCACGAACATCGCATCGCTGCGTCGCTTCAAGGACGATGTGTCCGAAGTGCGCGCCGGCATGGAATGCGGCGCGGTCCTGCAGGATACGAACGACATCAAGGCGGGCGATACGCTCGAACTGTTCGAAGTCGAAGAGCGTCAGCGCACGCTGTAATTCGAAACATGTTCCCCTCCCTTTCGGGGAGGGGGCAGGGGTGGGTGCGATTGCTTGAACAATCGCTTCCACCCTTTCGTTTTTTGGCGGCGCTCGCTACGTTCGCGACCCACCCCGGCCCCGCCCTGGAAGGGAGGGGGGAGAGTTAATAGATTATGGCTCAACAGCAATCCGAAGGCCCCTCTGTCCGCCTGCTGCGTGTGGGCGAGCAGGTGCGTCACATCCTCTCGGAGATTCTCCAGCGCGGCGACGTGCATGATGATGTGCTGACCAAACATGTCGTCAGCGTCACCGAAGTGCGCATGTCGCCCGACCTGCGCCACGCCACGGTCTTCATCAAGTCGCTGCTTGGCCAGGATGAAGAAGCGGTGCTGAAGGCGCTGCGCACCAACACCGCCTATCTTCAGCGGGAAGTGGCGACCCGCACCCGCCTCAAATATGCCGCGAAGCTCAAATTTCTGAGCGACGAGAGCTTCGATGAAGGCAGCCACATCGACAAACTGCTCCGCGCGCCGAAGGTGGCGCAGGATCTGGCGCAGGATGATGGTGAGGAAGACGGCAAGGAAGACGGCGAAGGATAACCCCTTTCGCCGGTCGACGTGACGGCGCGGCGGCGCTAACAGCGTCTTTCCCATAGTCGGGCAAAGGGGACGGGCGCATGAAGATGGTCGGCATTCTGGCACTGGGACTTGTGGCCTTGACCATGCCCGCCACGGCGCGCGAACCAGTCATTCATCCCGCCGTCATCAGCGATCCCAGGCCTGACGCCGCGCATCCCGCCGGCATGAGCGCCTTCGTCATTCCGGCGCAGGACGGCGCGATGAACGCGGTCATCTACACCGCCTCCGGTGCGGGGCTGCATCCGACCGTGCTGCTGCTCCACGGATTTCCGGGCAATGAGCAGAATCTGGACCTCGCCCAGGCGGCCCGGCGCGCCGGCTGGAATGTGTTGACGCTCCATTATCGCGGTAGCTGGGGCAGTCCGGGCGCCTTCTCCTTCGCCAATGCCTCCGAAGACGCCTTCACGGCGCTGCAATTTCTCCAGCAGCCATCGACCATCGCCCAATATCATATCGACACCAGCGCGATCGTCGTCGCCGGGCACAGCATGGGCGGCTTCATGGCGGCCGATGCCGCCGCGGCCGATCCGCGCGTCGCTGGCCTGTTTCTGATCGATCCGTGGGATCCGGCGCAGACCGTCGCGTCGCTGGCCACGCCCGACGGTGAAGCGGCGTGGAAGGCGGAGGTGGCAAGCGACCTGCCGCCGCTGCGCGGCGCCGGCTACGAAGGCCTGACCGGCGAGATCCGGGCCGATACCGCGAAGTTCGACCTTGGCCGGCAATTGGCGGGCTATGGCCGCCGGCCGCTCACCATCATCGGTGCCGAACGGGGGATCGGCGCCATGGCGCGCAAGGTCGCGGCCGATGCGCAGGGCGCCAACCCCAATGCCAAGCTGATGGTCTGGCCGACCGACCATAGTTTTTCCGACCAGCGGATCGCGCTCGCCGACGCGCTGGTCCGTTTTCTCGCCGCCGTCGCGCCCACCATGCGCTAAGCCGGATGAGGCTGGAATAAACCGCGATCTGCCGCAATGACATCGACGGCGCCCCGCCGCCGCTATTTCCCTCCACCTGCAAATCCCGTTATGCCGGATGCATGGCCAAGCTTTATTTCTACTATAGCTCGATGAATGCGGGCAAATCGACGATCTTGCTGCAATCGGACTTCAATTATCGCGAACGTGGCATGGACACCATGTTATGGACCGCCGCGATCGACACGCGCTACGGTCGGGGGCGGATCGTATCGCGCATCGGGCTGGAGGCGCAGGCCCATCTGTTCGAACCGGGCATCGACATGTTCACCGCCATCGCCGCCCAGCATCACCGCACGCCTTTGTCCTGCGTGCTGGTGGACGAGGCGCAATTTCTGTCCCGCGATCAGGTCTGGCAACTCGCCGCGGTCAGCGACGATCTTGGCATACCCGTGCTCTGCTATGGCTTGCGCACCGATTTTCGTGGCGACCTGTTCGAAGGCAGCGCGCATCTGCTGGGCATCGCGGACATATTGGATGAGATCAAGACGGTCTGCGAATGCGGGCGCAAGGCGACGATGAACCTGCGCGTCAACGCGGAAGGGGGGGCGATCCGCGCCGGCGCCCAGACCGAGATTGGCGGCAATGATCGTTATGTGGCGCTGTGCCGCCGCCATTTCCTGGCGCAGATGCGGGGCTGACAGGCGGGGCGGGTGGCATTACAGGCGCCCGATGCACGGCTGGATCATCCTCGACAAACCCCATGGCCTTGGCTCGACCCAGGCGGTGAGCGCGGTCAAGCGCGCGCTGCGCACGCAGAGAGAGCTGCTGGGCGGCACGGAAAAGTGGAAGGTAGGCCATGGCGGCACGCTCGATCCGCTGGCGACCGGCGTTCTGCCGATCGCGGTGGGGGAGGCGACCAAGCTGGCGGGCCGGATGCTCGACAGCGACAAAATCTATGACTTCACTGTCGCTTTCGGTGTCCAGACCGATACGCTGGACCTGGAGGGCAAGGCGGTTGCGCAGAGCGACCACCGGCCGACGCCAGCGCAGGTGGAAGCCGTCCTGCCCCGTTTCATTGGCCCGATTGAACAGGCGCCGCCTGCCTATAGCGCGATCCTGATCGACGGCCAGCGTGCCTACGACCTCGCCCGCAAGGGGGAGGAGGTCGAAATGAAGATGCGGTCGGTGACGATCCACGGCCTTGTTCCCGTCCGGTTCGACGCTGTCGACAGTGGCGCGGACGTCACGGAGGGGGCCGCGCTTGCCGCCATCACCCTCACCGCTAATGTGTCCAAAGGCACCTACATCCGCAGCCTTGCCCGCGACATTGCGCTGGCGCTTGGCACGGTCGGTCATGTCACCATGCTGCGCCGGGTGAAGGCCGGGCCGTTCACGCTGGAAACCGCGATTTCGCTGGACAAATTGGACGAAGCTGCTAGGGGCGGCGGCATCGGTGGGCTTATGCTGCCGCTGACGGCGGGGCTGGACGACATCCCGGCTCTTCCCGTCTCTCCCGATGAAGCACTGGCGCTCCGACAGGGGAAGGTGCTCATGGGGAAACCGCATACCGGCTTGTTACTGGCGATGGAGGGCGACACGCCCGTCGCGCTGGTTCAGGCCAGTGGCCCGGAAATCCGGGTGGTGCGCGGCTTTAATCTCTAGTTACAGAAAGGAAGCCGATGTCGATTACTGCTGAGCGCAAGGAAGCGCTGATCAAGGAACATGCCCGCGTCGAAGGCGACACGGGTTCGCCCGAAGTGCAGGTTGCGATCCTGACGGAACGCATTTCCAACCTGACCGAGCATTTCAAGGGTCATCACAAGGATAACCACAGCCGTCGCGGCCTGCTGATGCTGGTCAACAAGCGCCGTTCGCTGCTGGACTATCTGAAGAAGAAAGATGGGGCGCGGTATACCGACCTCATCGCCAAGCTGGGTCTGCGCAAGTAATCCTGCTAAAAGGGACGGCCCCATTCGGGGCCGTTTCTGATTCTGACATCCATCATCCGGCAATCCGGCCAGGTGGTGGAATTTTGGGGGAAAGTCCCCCGCACCGTTCGCCGAACGGGGGAGGGAACGCCCCTCCATTCATGGGCCATCCACGGCCCGACACAGGCCCCGCCCGGCAATAGGGCCAGGTGGGCGAAGGAAAAAATCTATGTTCGATGTAAAGAAAGTTTCGATCGAGCTGGCCGGCAAGACGCTGACCCTCGAAACCGGCCGTATTGCGCGTCAGGCTGACGCCGCCGTGCTGGCCACCTATGGCGAAACCGTGGTGCTGTGCGCCGTGACCGCCGCCAAGTCGGTGAAGGAAGGCCAGGACTTCTTCCCGCTGACAGTCCATTATCAGGAAAAATATTCCGCCGCCGGTCGTATCCCGGGCGGCTTCTTCAAGCGCGAGCGCGGCGCGACGGAAAAGGAAACGCTGGTTTCCCGCCTGATCGACCGCCCCATCCGTCCGCTGTTCCCCGAAGGTTTCTATAACGAAATCAACGTGATTGCGCAGGTTCTGTCGTTCGATGGCGAAAGCGAGCCTGACATTGTGGCGATGATCGCCGCGTCGGCCGCGTTGACCCTGTCGGGCGTGCCCTTCCTGGGGCCGATCGGCGCCGCGCGCGTTGGTTACAAGGATGGCGAATATCAGCTGAACCCCAGCCTGGACGAAGCCAAGGAAGGCGAACTCGACCTGGTCGTCGCCGCCACCCATAACGCCGTGATGATGGTCGAATCCGAAGCCAAGGAGCTTTCGGAAGACGTCATGCTCGGCGCCGTCCTGTTCGCGCATGAAGCGTCGAAGAAGATTGTCGGCGCGATCATCGAGCTGGCCGAAAAGGCTGCCAAGGAACCCTGGGACATTGCCAAGGGCGATGATCTGGACGACCTGAAGAAGAAGCTCAAGAAGCTGATCGGCAAGGACATTGCGGCCGCCTACAAGCTGACCGACAAGTCGGCCCGCTCGAACGCGCTGAACGAAGCCCGCGCGAAGGCGAAGGCCTGGTTCGCCGAGGAAGGGCTGGACGCGCAGGCCGTGATGGCCGGCATCAAGCTGACCAAGAAGCTGGAAGCCGAAATCGTTCGCGGCGCCATCCTGAAGGATGGCCAGCGCATCGACGGCCGCACCACCACGCAGATCCGCCCGATCGAGGCGATGGTCGGTTTCCTGCCCCGCACCCATGGTTCGGCGCTGTTCACGCGCGGCGAAACCCAGTCGATCTGCACGACCACGCTGGGCACCAAGGACGCCGAGCAGATGATCGACGGCCTTACTGGCCTTCATTATGAAAGCTTCATGCTGCACTATAACTTCCCGCCCTATTCGGTCGGCGAAGTCGGTCGCTTCGGTGCGCCGGGCCGCCGCGAAGTGGGCCATGGCAAGCTGGCATGGCGTGCGCTGCACCCCGTGCTGCCGAGCAAGGAAGATTTCCCCTACACCATCCGCGTTCTCTCCGACATTACCGAATCCAACGGTTCGTCGTCGATGGCGACGGTGTGCGGCGGTTCGCTGTCGATGATGGACGCGGGCGTGCCGCTCAAGCGTCCGGTGTCGGGCATCGCCATGGGCCTGATCCTGGAAGGCAAGGACTTTGCGGTCCTGTCCGACATTCTGGGTGATGAGGATCATCTGGGCGACATGGACTTCAAGGTGGCGGGGACCGAAAACGGCATCACCACCATGCAGATGGACATCAAGGTTGCCGGCATCACGCAGGAAATCTTCGAAGTCGCGCTGCGCCAGGCCAAGGAAGGCCGCGCCCATATCCTGGGTGAGATGAGCAAGGCGCTGTCCTCGACCCGCACCGAGCTGTCGGCCCATGCCCCGCGCATCGAGACGATCCAGATCGACAAGGCGAAGATCCGCGACGTCATCGGCACCGGCGGCAAGGTCATCCGCGAAATCGTCGCGGAAACCGGCGCCAAGGTCGACATCGACGACGAAGGCATCATCAAGATCAGCTCGTCCGATACCGCGCAGATCGAAGCGGCCAAGGCGTGGATCCTGGGCATTGTCGAGGAAGCGGAAGTCGGCAAGGTCTATAATGGCAAGGTCGTCAACATCGTCGATTTCGGTGCGTTCGTGAACTTCATGGGTGGCAAGGATGGTCTCGTCCATGTCTCCGAAATGAAGAATGAGCGCGTGGAAAAGCCGACCGACGTCGTGTCCGAAGGCCAGGAAGTGAAGGTCAAGGTTCTCGAGATCGATCCGCGCGGCAAGGTTCGCCTGTCGATGCGCGTCGTTGACCAGGAAACCGGCGAGGAACTGGAGGACACCCGTCCCGCCCGCGAACCGCGCGAACCTCGTGGAGATCGCGGCGAAGGCCGCGGCGACCGTGGTGATCGCGGCCGTGGCCCGCGCCGTGACGGCGGTGGCGGACGTGGTGGCGACCGGGGCGGCGATCGTGGCCCCCGCCGTGACCGCGGCACGCGCAGCGAAGGCGGCAAGGGCGATGATGATGGTTCCAACGCCGGTCTGCCCGATTTCCTGACCCAGGACTGAGGAATTTCGGCCGGACCGCAAGGTCTGCGCTGAAGTCATTGATAAACGGGGCGTCCGATCCTTCGGGCGTCCCGTTTTCGCATTTGTCGCGACTTGACTAATCTTGATCAATGCGATGCGGTAAACTTCTGCTACTGTAACGAGCCAGCATTGGGGGTCATATGCAAAGGAGCAATGAGCGCTTTGTCGAACGCCTGCCGCTCGTGCTCGACCGGCCGGTTTACGCCTATGTGCTGACCGTGATTTTCAGCGCCGCCGCGTTGATGCTGCGCCTGGCGGCCGAACCGCTGCTGCCTGCCGGCTATCCCTTCGTCACCTTCTTCCCCGCGGTGATCCTTTCCTCCTTCCTGTTCGGCGTGCGGCCCGGACTGTTCGGCGGGATGGTTTCGGGACTATTATCCTGGTATTTCTTCATTTCGCCGGTCCATAGTTTCGTCATGAATCCGGCCGTGGCCATGGCGATGCTGTTCTACGCCGGGGTCGTGGCGGTCGATATCGTCCTGATCCATTTCATGCAGCGCGCCAATTTCAATCTGGCGGTTGAACGGGAACGCAGCCGGGCGCTCGCCGAAAACCGCGAGTTGCTGTTCCGCGAGTTGCAGCACCGGGTGTCCAACAATTTGCAGGTGGTCGCCGCTATGCTTGCGCTCCAGCGTCGGCACATCGACCATGACGTGGCCCGGCGGGCGCTGGACGATGCCTCGGCCCGGCTCGCTCTGGTCGGACGGATCAGCCGCGCTTTGTATGAGCCTTCGGGAAAGGGGCAGGAAATCCGCGCTTTCCTCCTGACCCTGACCGCCGACATCTTGGATGCTTCGGGACGCAACGACGTCACGGTGACGGTGACTGCGCCCGATTCTCTGGCGCTCGAACCCAATGTCACGGTGCCGCTGGCGCTGGTCGTGGCGGAATCGGTCAGCAACGCCATCGAACATGGCCTGCCCGACCGCGCCGGCAGCATCCATGTGATGCTGGAAAACGGATCGGGCGAACTGACGTTGCGCATCATCGATGATGGGAAAGGCATTGCGCCGGACTTCGAGCCGGGCGACGGCCAGTCACTGGGCCTGCGCATCGCCAATGCGCTGGCGGCGCAGCTGGGCGGGCGCTTTGCGCTCCAGCCGGGCGCGCAGGGCGGCGCCATCGCGCGGCTCGACCTGCCGCTTGCTGCGGCCTGTTGAAAAGCCAGCCCCATTCTGCCGCTTGGCGAGGGCGATCCGCTCGGCTATGACCCGCCCATGCTGACGAAAACCCTGACGCGCATCGGCGCGGCCACCGCCCTGGTCCTGATCGCCTCGCCCGTGCTCACCGGATGTTCGACATCGAAGAACAAGGCCGACACCCTCTATGTCGCCCGCGATGTGTCGACCCTCTATAATAGCGGCAAGAACCGGCTCGATCGCGGCCAATATAAACTCGCCGCCGCCCTGTTCGACGAGGTGGAGCGCCAGCATCCCTATTCGCCCTGGGCGCGCCGGGCGCAGCTCATGTCGGCCTTCAGCTACTATATGAACCGGGACTATCCCGAATCCATCGCGGCCGCGCAGCGCTTCCTGTCGATCCACACCGGCAACAAGGACGCGCCCTACGCTTATTATCTGATCTCGCTTTGCTATTATGAGCAGATTGCCGACGTCACCCGCGACCAGAAGATCACGCAGCAGGCGCTCGATTCGCTCGGTGAACTGATCCGTCGTTATCCCGACACCCGCTACGCCGCCGACGCCCGGCTGAAAGTGGATCTGGTCAACGATCATCTGGCCGGCAAGGAGATGGAGGTCGGGCGTTTCTATCAGCGGCGCGGCCAGTGGCTCGCCGCCACGCTGCGCTTCCGCACCGTGGTCGACAAATATGAGACCACGACCCACGCGCCCGAGGCGCTGGAGCGCCTGGTCGAATCCTATCTCGCGCTCGGCATTCCGGCCGAAGCGCAGAAGGCCGCCGCCGTGCTGGGCCGCAACTATCCCGGCACCAAATGGTATGAGCGCAGCTACAAGCTGATGCGGGAACATGGCGGCGGCAACGCCTAGTATCTAGTCCCTCCCTTCCAGGGGAGGGGCTGGGGTGGGTAGCGCCCCTGCAAGGGGCCGCTACCAGCCTCACCGTTGCAGGCGCCGCGGGCGCGGCGCACCCACCCCCGGCCCCTCCCTTGAAAGGGAGGGGGGAGTAATCGTGCTGCTGACCTCGCTCGCCATCCGCAACGTCGTGCTGATCGAGGCGCTGGACCTGGAGTTCGGCGCAGGCCTGTCCGTCCTCACCGGCGAAACCGGCGCGGGCAAGTCGATCCTGCTCGATTCGCTGGGGTTGGCGCTGGGCGCGCGCGCCGACAGCGGCCTGGTCCGCAATGGCGAGGCGCAGGCCAGCGTCGTCGCCGCCTTTGAGCCGCCTGCCGCCGATCACCCGGCCGCCACGCTGCTGGCCGACAATGGCATCGACATGGAGCCGGGTGAACCGCTGCTGATCCGCCGCACGCTCAAGGCTGACGGTGGGAGCCGCGCCTTCGTCAATGATCAGCCCTGTTCGGCCGCGCTGCTGCGCGAATTGGGCGGGTCACTGGTCGAAATTCACGGCCAGCATGACGATCGCGGCCTGCTCAACCCGCGTGGCCACCGCGCGCTGCTCGACAGCTATGGTCGCTGTGAAGCGGGCGCAGTGGCTGTGGCCCATGCGGCGTGGCGCACCGCCGCCAGCGCTCTCGCCCAGGCGCGCGAGATGGTGGAAAATGCTGCGCGCGACCGGGATTATCTGATCCACGCGGTTGACGAACTGCGCACATTCGCGCCCGAAGCCGGCGAGGAAGCGACCCTCGCCGAAGAGCGCGCGACCATGCAGAAGGGCGCGCGCCTGGCCGACGATCTCTCCGCCGTCAGCGATTGCCTCACCGGTTCGGATGGCGGCCTTGCCCAGTTGCGCCAGGCCGCGCGCCGGCTCGATCGCATCGCGGGCGAGGAACCCCTGCTCACCGCAGTGCTCGAAGCGCTCGACCGCGCCGTGGCGGAGGCGGGGGAGGCGGAGGATCGCCTTGTCGAAGCGGCCGAGGCGCTGAGCTTCGATCCCGCCCGCCTCGACGCGATCGAAACCCGCCTGTTCGACCTGCGGGGGCTCGCCCGCAAGCATCAGGTCGCGCCCGACGATCTGGCCGCATTGGGTGAAGAGATGGCGGCGAAGCTGGCCGCGATCGAGGGCGGAGAGGAGCATGTCGCCGCGCTTGAGGCCGATGTCGCGCAAAAGGCGGACGCCTATCGCGCCGCCGCGAAGGCGCTGTCGGGCGAACGCCAGCTTGCCGCCGGTCGCCTGGACGCGGCGGTTGCCGGGGAACTTGCGCCGCTCAAGCTGGACGCGGCCCGTTTCCGCACCATCGTCGCCCCGCTGGACGAAGGACAATGGAGCGCGCAGGGCATGGACCGGGTCGAATTCGAAATATCGACCAATCCCGGCGCGCCCTTCGCGCCATTGGCCAAGATCGCATCGGGCGGCGAATTGTCACGCTTCATCCTGGCGCTGAAAGTGGCGCTGGCGGAGCGGGGCGGGGCCGATACGCTGATCTTTGACGAGATCGACCGGGGCGTGGGCGGCGCGGTGGCCGATGCGATCGGCGAACGCCTGTCGCGGCTGGCGCGCAGTAACCAGATTCTGGTCGTCACCCACAGCCCCCAGGTGGCGGCGCGAGGGGCGGGCCATCTGCTGATCGCCAAGTCCAGTGACAGCACGGTGACGCGCACTGGCGTTCATGCGCTGGACGATGCGGAACGCCGCGAGGAAATTGCGCGGATGCTGTCCGGCGCGGAGATCACCGCAGAAGCGCGGGCGCAGGCGGAACGGCTGCTGGAGGCTTGATATGGGGAAGGAAGGGCCATGATCCATGACCGCAGAGACATTCTCGGCCTCACCGCCGCCGCGATCGCCGCCAGCGCCATTCCTGTTGCCGCGCAGGACGCCCGCCCGCGCCATGGCCTGATCGGCCAGATGTTGAGCCAACCGGGCAAGCGCGACGAACTGGTCGCCATCCTGACCAACGCGACCGGCGCGATGCCCGGCTGCCTCTCCTATGTCGTGGCGCTCGATGCCGCCAATCCCGACGCGATCTGGATCACCGAAGTCTGGGACAGCCGCGACAGCCATGCCGCCTCGCTCGAACTGCCCGCCGTCCAGGCCGGCATCGCCAAGGCGCGGCCGATCATCGCGGGCTTCGGGCAGCGGTTCGAAACGGTGCCGGTGGCGGGGGTTTAAGTGCATGGACGTCAAGCAAATCCAATGGCTTATGGCGACGTTCCAATTGGTGGCGCTTTTTTGTTTGATCCGTGGCGTCGATGATCTTCGGAAGAAACGATATGTCTGGGCCGGGTTAGCTTTTATAGCGACCGCGCTCCTGCTTTTTACGCCAATTCAGACGCATGCTGCGAAAATTGATCTTCCGCAGTCGATGAGCGAATAGCGGCCTTTCTGGTGGGCAAGCGGTTCGCTAAAGCATCCCCATGAAAGACCCCGCCAGCCTCCCAGAAGCCGAAGCCGCCAACCGCCTGATGCGCCTTGCCAGGGAGGTAGCGAAGCATAACCACCTCTATCATGACCAGGATGCGCCGGAGATCAGCGATGCGGATTACGACGCGCTGATCGCTGAGAACAACGCGCTGGAAGCGGCGTTCCCGCACCTGATCCGCGCCGATTCGCCCAATGCCCAGGTCGGCGCGGCGGCGACATCGGCGCTGGGGAAGGTGCCCCACGCCGTCCGCATGATGAGCCTCGACAATGGCTTTTCCAATGAGGATATCGGCGAGTTCCTGGCCCGCGTCCGCCGCTTCCTTGCGCTCCCGGAGGAAGCGCCGCTGGCGCTCACCGCCGAGCCGAAGATTGATGGCCTGTCCTGCTCGCTGCGCTACGAACAGGGCGCACTGGTCCTCGCCGCGACCCGCGGCGACGGCACGACCGGGGAAGACGTGACCGCCAATGTCCGCACCATCGCCGACATTCCCGACCGGCTGACCGGCGCGGACATCCCTGACCTGTTAGAGGTTCGCGGCGAAGTCTATATGGCGAAGGCCGATTTCGTCGCCCTCAACGCCCGTCTGCTCGCTGAAGCGGACGACCCGGAAAAGGCGCGGCAATTCGCCAATCCGCGCAATGCCGCCGCCGGATCGCTGCGCCAGAAGGACGCCGCCGTCACCGCCAGCCGTCCGCTGCGTTTCCTGGCCCATGGCTGGGGCGCTTACAGCGCGCTCCCCGCCGACACCCAATTGGGCGTGATGCAGGCGATCGCCGCCTGGGGCTTGCCGGTTTCCGACATGCTGGCCTGCGTCGACGGGCTGGACGCCCTCATCGCCCATTATCGGGGGATCGAGGCGGCGCGGGCCGACCTGCCCTTCGACATTGACGGCGTGGTCTACAAGGTTGACCGGCTCGACTGGCAGCAACGCCTCGGCTTCGTGGCGAAGGCGCCGCGCTGGGCCATCGCCCATAAATTCCCCGCCGAGCGCGCCCAGACCACGCTGGAGGCCATCGACATTCAGGTCGGTCGGACCGGCAAGCTGACCCCGGTGGGCCGCCTCACTCCTGTCACGGTCGGCGGCGTGACTGTCTCAAACGCGACTTTGCACAATGCCGACGAGATCGAGCGGCTGGGCGTCCGCCCCGGCGACCGCGTCATCGTTCAGCGCGCCGGCGACGTCATCCCGCAGGTGGTCGAAAATCTGACGCGCGAGGAAGAGCGCGATCCTTTCCCGTTCCCGACCCATTGCCCGGTATGCGGCTCCGAAGCGGTGCGTGAGGAGGGGGAGGTCGATTATCGTTGCACCGGCGGCCTCATCTGCCCGGCCCAGCGGTTCGAGCGACTCCGCCATTTCGTCAGCCGCGCTGCCCTGGACATTGAGGGACTGGGCGAGAAGACGATCCAGGAATTTCTCGACCTCGGCTGGATCGCCGAACCGGCCGACATTTTCCGCCTGAAAAAACATCGCGCGGATTTGCTGGGCCGTGAAGGCTGGAAGGAAAAGTCGGTCGACAATCTGCTCGCCGCGATCGAGGCGAAGCGGCAGCCCGATGCCGCGCGGCTGCTGTTTGGCCTGGGCATCCGCCATGTCGGTGCGGTGACGGCGCGCGATCTGCTCAAGCGCTACACCACGTTGCCCGGCGTTCGCGCCCTGGCGGAAGAGATCATCGCCCTGCGCGCCGCCGCTGACCCGGCCGAAACACAGGCCAGGCGCGACAAGGCGATCGCCGAACATATCGGCGTCGAAAATGTTGGCGCGGCCGTCGGCCATGCGCTCGCGGATTTTTTCCACGAGCCGCATAATGTGGCGGCGTGGGATGATCTGCTCGGCGAGGTTTCGCCGCCCGACTATATCGTGGAAACCACTGCCAGCGCCGTCACCGGCAAGACGGTCGTCTTCACCGGCAAGCTGGAAACCATGAGCCGCGACGAAGCCAAGGCGCAGGCTGAGCGGCTTGGTGCGAAAGCGGCCGGATCGGTCAGCGCCAAGACCGATCTGGTCGTCGCGGGACCGGGCGCGGGCAGCAAGTTGAAACAGGCGAGCGCGCTGGGGATCGAGGTGATCAGCGAGAAAGCCTGGGCGCAGATCGTGAAGGCGGCGGGGTAGGAAGGGGCGGTTGAGGCGCCCCCAATAACGATCGATCCTCAGAACACCGGCATGTTCGCCGGATCGTCTGGGTCTGCCGTCGGGGCCGGGATAGGCGAAACCGGCGTATGGATGCCGCATTCCACCTTGTCCCAGCCGCGCCAGCGGCCTGCGCGCGGGTCTTCGCCCGGCATCACCTTGGACGTGCAGGGTTCGCACCCGATCGACAGATAGCCCTGCGCTTCCAGTGGATGACGCGGCAGGTCATGCTCGGCGAACCAGGCTTCCAGATCGATCTTGGTCCAGTCACCCAGCGGATTGAGCTTCAGCCGGCCATCCTCCACCTCGAACCGGGGCAGGTTCTGGCGCGTCACGGACTGGAACGCCTTGCGGCCTGAAATCCAGGCGTCCAGACCATCCTTGGCGCGCTTCAACGGCTCGACCTTGCGGATGTCGCAGCAGCCGTCCGGGTCGTAGGACCAGCGAAGGCCCGTCTCGTCCTTCTGGGCGATGACTTCGGCGATCGGCGTCACCGTCCGACTGTCGGTAAAGCCCAGCCGCTTGATGAGCGTGTCGCGATAATGCAGCGTCTCGGCGAACATCTTGAGCGTATCGACGAAGATCACCGGCACCGTCGGGTCCGCTTTGGCCACCAGATCGAGCAGCACCGCGCTTTCCGTGCCGAAGGAGGAGACGACGGCGACATTGCCGGCGAGGCCTTCTGCAAACACGGTCTTGAGCATGGTCAGCGTATCGACGCCTTCGAACCGCGCGTTGAGCGCGTCGGCTTCCGCCTGGGTGAAGGCGGGGCGGGCGTCGATGATGTCGATCTGGCGGGCAGGTTCAGCCATTTATAGTCTCCGGGTGCCGTTTCGCCCAAATCGGGCGGCGGCCGTCGATGGTCTTCTGATAGACGTCGTCATAGCGGTTGAGCGCGCGGTCCACGGCGGCGTCGTCCAGCGGCTTGGCCGGGTGAAAGCTGTCGAAGCCGCAGCGGCGCATCGCCACGATCTGATCGACCAGCACGTCGCCCACCGCGCGCAGTTCGCCGGCATAGCCCGCTTCGCGCAGGATGCGGGCGGCCGAATAGCCGCGTCCGTCGCCAAAGCCGGGGAAGTTCACCTCCACCAGCGACAGGCGATCGAGGAAGGGCAGCAATTCGCGCGCATCCTCGCCCGGTTCGATGCGGACGGCGGTGGCGTTGGACTGGCCGGTGAAGGCCTCGACCGTGACGGCCGGTTCCTGCGTGGCCTCGCCATCGCGGAAGGAGAGGAACTCAACCATAGATCGCCTCCTTGAAGGGCTTCATGCCGATGCGGCGATAGGTGTCGAGGAAGCGTTCCCCGTCGGTGCGTTCCGCCAGATAGATGTCAGTGACCTTCTCGATCGCGTCGACCACGCCGTCCTCCGAAAAGCCGGGGCCGGTGATCTGGCCAAGCGAGGCATCCTCCGCACCCGATCCGCCGAGGAGGAGCTGGAAATTCTCCACGCCCTTCCGATCGACGCCCAATATGCCGATATGGCCGGCATGATGGTGGCCGCAGGCGTTGATGCAGCCCGAAATTTTGAGCTTCAATTCGCCCAGTTCCGCCTGCCGCTCCGCATCGGCGAAGCGTTGTGCGATCTTCTGCGCCAGCGGGATCGAGCGCGCATTGGCGAGTGCGCAATAGTCGAGGCCGGGGCAGGCGATGATGTCGGTGATGAGGTCCAGATTGGCTTCGGCCAGACCCGCTTCGTCCAGCTTCTGCCAGATGGCGTAAAGGTCCGCCTTCTTCACATGCGGCAGGACCAGATTCTGCGCATGGGTGACGCGGATTTCGTCCAGCGAATATTGCTCCGCCAGGCCGGCCACCAATTCGATCTGTTCGGCCGATGCGTCGCCGGGAATGCCGGTCAGCGGCTTCAGGCTGATATTGACGATCGCATAGCCGGGCGCCTTGTGCGCCGCGACCTGCCGGTCGACCCACAGGGCGAAGGCGGGATCGGCGCGGTCGATGTCCTCGCCCAGGCCGGTTTCATAGGCGGGGGCCGCGAAAAAGGCGCGGATGCGGTCCAGTTCCTCGGTCGGCGGGTTGAGGCCAAGGGTGCGCATATGCGCGAACTCCTCCTCGACCTGCCGCTTATATTCCTCGACGCCGATCTCATGGACCAGGATCTTGATCCGGGCCTTGTATTTGTTATCGCGGCGGCCATAGCGATTATAGACGCGCAGGCAGGCCTCCAGATAGGAGATGATCTCGTCCTCGCCCACGAAGTCGCGGATCAGCGGCGCGACCATCGGGGTGCGGCCCATGCCGCCGCCGGCATAGACTTCCGCGCCGATGACGCCATCGCGCTCGACCAGTTTCAGGCCGATATCATGCAGCCGCATCGCCGCGCGATCATCCTCGGTCGCGATCACGCAAATCTTGAACTTGCGCGGCAGATAGGTGAATTCGGGGTGGAAGCTCGACCATTGGCGCAGCAACTCGGCCCAGGGGCGGGGGTCGGCCACCTCGTCGGCGGAAACGCCCGCATATTGGTCCGAACTGATGTTGCGGATGCAATTGCCCGACGTCTGGATGGCGTGCATCTCCACGCTCGCCAGTTCGGCCAGGATGTCGGGCGCATCCGCCAGCTTGATCCAGTTATATTGGAGGTTCTGGCGCGTCGTGAAATGGCCGTAACCCTTGTCATATTTCGCTGCAATCTCGCCCAGCTTGCGCATCTGCGCGGCGCTCAGCGTGCCATAGGGAATGGCGACGCGCAGCATATAGGCGTGCAGCTGAAGATAGAGGCCGTTCATCAGCCGCAGCGGCTTGAACTGGTCCTCGGTCAGCGCGCCGGCCAGGCGGCGTTGCACCTGGTCGCGAAATTCGTCGACGCGGGCATCGACGATGGACTGGTCATAGCTGTCATAGCGATACATGGTCAGATCACCCAGTTGCCGGCATCGGCGTCATTCGGTTTCAGTGTAAGGTCGGGGCGCACGGTCGGACCGAGCGCGCGGATGCGGTCCTTGATATGGGCGGGGCGAACGCCTTCGTCGGTGGCGGTGGCGTCGATGACATAGGCGCCCACGACGCGCAGCGCGGCTTCCTCCGCGCGGGCGAGATCGTCGCCATGCTCGCCGACATCGGCGCTGTCGCCCACCTGCCGCGACCAGCCTTCGCCCGCCCACCAGATGACGTCGCCACTCACCAGGTCATTGCCCGTCAAAATCTTCATTTCGCCCTTTTCCCATAAGGCCCGTCCGTTGCCGGGCCTTCCTTAGTCCATGCCATGTCGCGATAGATGTTGAGGCTGTCCTGCGCCAGCGCATGGGCCGCCACCTCGCCGACCACGATCAGGGCCGGGCTTTTCACCTGTTCCCGCGCCACCATGTCGCCAAGGTCGGCGAGCAGGGTGCGCAACGTCCGCATGTCGGCGCGCGTGCCATTTTCCAGCACCGCCACGGGCAGCGCGGGCGACACGCCGTCGGCGATCAGCTTGTCGGCGATGTCGGCCGCGGTCGCCACGCCCATATAGATGACGAGGGTGCGGCCCTTGCCCGCCAGGCCCGACCAGTCCTGATCGGTCAGCCCCTTGCACTGGCCCGCGACGAAGCTGACCGCGCTCGACGCGGCGCGATGGGTGAGGGGGAGCTGGGCCTGCGCCGCGCTGCCGATCGCGGCGCTGATGCCCGGCACGACTTCCACCGGGACGCCGGCCGCGCGGCAGGCGTCGACTTCCTCGCCGCCCCGGCCAAAGATGAAGGGGTCGCCGCCCTTGAGGCGCACCACCTTGCGGCCTTCGCGGGCCAGATCGACGAGCAGGGCGTTGATCCCGTCCTGCGGCATGGAGTGGCGGCTGCGTTGCTTGGCGACGGAAATCAGTTCCGCGTCGGGCGACGCCAGCGCCAATATTGCGTCCGATACCAGACCGTCGTGCACGACCACGTCCGCCGCACCGATCAGGCGCGCGGCCTTGATCGTCAGCAGGTCCGGGTCGCCCGGGCCCGCGCCGACCAGAAAGACGGTGGCGGGTATCAAGTCGGTCATGGAGGGCAAATGGCGAAAGCCCCGCGCAAGTTCAATTCAGAATGGATATGCGGGGGACTAGGAAATGTTTTTGCGTTCAATCGCCCATGGCGGTGACATCAATGTCCTTGAGGCCGACGCCGATCGACGCGCGCGGCGTTTCGATTTCCGCCGACACCACCGGATAGGCGCAATAGTCGGCGGCATAATAGGCGCTGGGGCGGTGGTTGCCCGATATGCCGACCCCGCCGAAGGGGGCTGCGGATGTCGCGCCGTTGGTCGGCCGGTTCCAGTTGACGACTCCGGCCCGGACGTTCGACCAGAATTGATTATATTGTTCGGGCGTCCCGCCGATCAGCGACGCGGAAAGCCCGTAGCGGCTATTGTTCGCCTCGGCGATCGCGTCGCCGAACTCGGCCACGCGCACCACCTGAAGCAGCGGTCCGAACAGTTCGACATCGGGCCGTTCCTTCATCGCCGTCACATCGATGATCGCGGGGCTGAGGAACGGCAGGCCCGGCTGCGTGCGGACCATATGCTTGATCGGCCGGCCGCCATTGCTCATCAGATAAAGGAAGCTCTCGGTCAGCCCGTCGGCGGTCGGATTGTCGATCACCGGTCCCATATAGGGGGTAGGGCTGGCATGGGGATGATCGACGATCAGCCGGTCGGCCAGCTTCTTGACTTCCGCGATCGCCCGGTCGGCCAGGCTGTCCTTGACGATCAGCCGGCTGGCCGCGGTGCAATGCTGGCCACCGGACAGGAAGGCGGACTGGATGATGATCGTCGCCGCGGCGCTGATTTCCGGCGTGTCCCACAGAACGATCGGATTATTACCGCCCATTTCCAGCGCCAGGATTTTCGAGGGCTGGGCCGCGAACTGGCGATTGATGGCGATGCCGGTCTGGGCCGACCCGGTGAACAATATGCCGCCGACATCGGGATGGGCGGTGAGCGCCTTACCCACATCAGGGCCGCCCTGCACCAGCCGCACGGCGTCCTGCGGCACCCCCGCCTCATGATAGAGCTTGACCAGCATCTCGCCGACGGCCGGCGTCTTTTCCGACGGTTTGAACAGCACGGCGTTGCCGGCCAGCAGCGCCGGAAGGATATGGCCGTTGGGCATCTGCGCGGGGAGATTATAGGGGCCAAGCACGGCCATCACGCCATGGGGCTTGTGCCGCACCGACTGGCGTGCACCCAGATTCGCTTCCAGCCGCCTTTGCCCGGTTCGTTCGGAATAGGCGGCGACGCTGACATCGACCTTGGTCATGACGGCGCTGACTTCGACGCGCGCGTCCCAGAGCGGCTTGCCGGTCTCACGCGCGATCAGGTCGGCCAGCGCTTCTTCGTTCCGGCGCACGACATTGACGAAGCGGCGCAGCGTTTCGATGCGATAGGCGATGGGTTGCGCCGCCCATTTGGGCCAGGCAGTGCGGGCGCGAGCGACCTCCATATCCACGTCGCCGGCTTCGCCCTGCCAGAGCAGGACGCCGGTGGCGGGTTCATGGGATGTAAGCGACGCGACCATTTGCGACGCGGTATGGCGGAAATTGGTTAAGGAAAGAAGAGGGGCTTTGGGTCAGCTTGTCGCAGTTTTTCCGTGCGCCTCTCCCATGCGTCGGATCGCCGCAACTTTGGCATGGAGCGGCGCCCAGTCATCGTCCTGATCGATCGCGCTCCAGATCGCCTCGACCTCGTCAATATGCATGGAGCAAGGCGCGTCGTCGGACCAATAGGCATGATCCCTCGCCCCCGGCGCCGCCGGGAAATCCGCGATCGCCTCGCGGAACGGCGTCCAGGCGGCATCGTCATAGCCCGCGCCCTCGCGCGCCGCGCCGCCACGCCAATCATGGAAGAAACGGTCGATCGGTGTCCCGCTCGTCACCATGGCGCGCACCGCCGCCTCGATCATCGGGCCGGGCGCCTGTCCCGGCGCCACGCCCAATCGCCAGCAGAAACGCCGCTGCATCGCGTCCCCATATAGCGCGGGAAACCGCTCAAGCTGATCGATCAGCGGCTGCGCTTCCACCAGCGGGCGCAGCGACACCGCCAGTTGCGCCACGTCCCAGTGAATCGCCTCTGCCTGCCGCCCGAAGGCGTAGAGGCCCGCATGGTCGAAATAAGCGGCGGTGAAGGCCGCATCCCACAGGGGGGTGAAGCGCCACGGCCCATAGTCGAAACTTTCGCCCGTCACGTTGATATTGTCGCTGTTGAGCACGCCATGAACGAAGCCCGCGACCATGTAGCTCGCCGCCAGATCGGCGGTGCGCTCGACCACCCGGCCGAGCAATTGCGCGGGGGGATTGTCGCCCGGCGCTTCGTCATAGAGCCGGGTCAGCGCATAGTCGGTCAGTCTTTCCAGCAGCGCCTTGTCATCCTGAAAGGCCGCGCGCTGGAACGATCCGATGCGGACATGCGAATGGCTCAGCCGCACCATCACCGCGCCACGGGTGGGGGAGGGTTCGTCATTGCGTTCCAGCGCCTCGCCCGTCTCGATGATGGAAAAGGTCTTGGATGTATTGACGCCCAGCGCCTCCAGCATTTCCGTCGCCAGAATCTCACGCACACCACCCTTCAAGGTCAGCCGCCCGTCGCCAAAGCGGCTATAGGGCGTCTGGCCCGAACCCTTGGTGCCCAGGTCCAGCAGGCGGCCGGCATCGTCGCGCAACTGGGCGAACAGGAAGCCGCGTCCGTCGCCGATGTCGGGGTTGTATTGGCGGAACTGGTGGCCATGATAGCGCAGCGCCAGCGGCCGCGGCAGGCTGCCCGCCAGCGGCGCGAAGCGCCCGAAATGCGCGATCCATTGGGCGTCGCTCAAATCGGCCAGTCCCACTGATGCGGCGGCGCGGTCGTTGCGGTAGCGCAGGATGGTTTGCGGGAAGTCGGCGGCCGTGACCGGATCGGCGATGGCGGGCATCAGCGTGTCGATTTCGGTCGCGGGACGAAATTTGGCGGCTTGCGGCGTCTGGCTCATATGGCGATATGGGGGCGCCAGGGCGGAAGGATCAAGCTTGACCGGCTATAAGGACGGATATTGGTGGTCACCCGATGGGCTGCGGCTCCATTATCGGGATTATCCAGCAACAGGAGCAGGTAGCGATGACGGGCGCCCGCCCTTGTTGTGCCTGCCGGGCCTGACCCGCAATGCCCGCGATTTCGAGCCGCTGGCCGGCCGACTGGCTGGCGAATGGCGGCTCATCTGCCCGGACATGCGCGGCCGCGCCGAAAGCGCCTATGCCAAGGATGCGATGACCTATGTCCCGCTGAGCTATTTGCAGGACATCAGCCGATTGCTGGCGGACCTCGCCATCACGCGCTTCGTCGCGGTCGGCACTTCGCTGGGCGGGCTTATCACCATGTTGATCGCCGCGACTCATCGTGAATGGCTGGCTGGCGCCGTGCTTAACGATGTCGGCCCGGCGCTGGATGATGCGGGACTGGATCGTATCCGGTCCTATGTCGGCGTCGGTCAGTCGCACCCCACCTGGGTCCATGCCGCCCGCGCCCTGGCGGAGGCGAATGCCGACGTCTATCCGGGCTATGGCCTGGAGCAATGGATCGCCATGGCCAAGCGTCTCTATCGCCTCAACAGCGGCGGGCGCATCGTGCTGGACTATGACATGAAGATCGCCGAACCGATCCGCGCCATGGGCAGCGAGGCGGGGGTCGATATGTGGCCGGTGATGCAGGCGTTTCGCGGTATCCCAACGCTGCTGCTGCGCGGTGAACGGTCCGACCTGCTGAGCGTCGCCAGCGCCCGGCGCATGGTCGGGGAAATTGGCGAAGGCGCCGAACTGGTTACGGTGCCCGATGTCGGTCACGCCCCGGCGCTGGATGAACCCGAAAGCGCGGCGGCGATCGACCGGCTGCTCGATCGGGTGTTGCGTGGCTGAACCGCCCCATATTCTCCACGTCCATGGCAGCTTCACCCTGGGCGGCAAGGAAGCGCGCGCGGTGCGCCTGATGAATATCTGGGGCGACAAGGCGCGGCACAGCATCGTCAGCGCCGATCCCGATGCGCTGGGCGCGCGCGCGGCGATCGACCCGGCGATCCGGGTCGATTTCCCCGATGGCCCGTCCTTCGCCGGCAAGCCGGGCCTTGCCCGCTATCGCCAGATCAGGGCGTTTCTCAAGACGTTCGACCTGATCCTGACCTATAATTGGGGATCGATGGATGCGGTCATGGCGCATCGGCTGGCCGGGCCATCGGCCGCCCTGCCGCCGCTGATCCATCATGAAGATGGTTTCAACGCCGACGAAATCGATCGGCTGAAGACCAAGCGTAACCTGTTCCGCAGGGTCGCTCTGCAAAAGGCGCAGGGGCTGGTGGTGCCATCGGTCCGGCTGGAGGGCATTGCCCGCACGGTGTGGAAACAGCCCGCGCGCAAGGTGCATCTGATCCGCAACGGCATCGACGTCGCCCGCTATGCCGATCCCCCAGCGCCCGACGCCATGCCCGGCCTGATCCGCACGCCCGGCAAGCTGCTGGTCGGCACGCTCGCCGGTCTGCGGGCAGTTAAGAATATCCCGCGTCTGGTCCGCGCCGTCGCCGCGCATCGGGACCGGCTGCAACTGGTGGTGGTGGGCGAGGGGCCGGAGCGCGACGCGATCGTCGCGGAAGCCGCGGCGCATGGCCTGGACGACCTTTATATGGCCGGCTTCATGGACCGTCCCTGGCGCTTCGTCGGCCTGTTCGACATTTTCGCCCTGTCGTCCGACAGCGAACAATTTCCGATCTCGCTGGTGGAAGCGATGGCGGCCGGAATTCCCGCTGCGTCGATGGATGTCGGCGACGTCGCCGACATGGTCGCGCCGGAGAACCGGGCCTTTGTGGTGCGGGACGAGGCGGGGCTGGCACAGGCGCTGGGCGCGCTGGCCGCCGACCCCGATCTGCGGGTCAGGCTGGGGGCCGCCAACCGCGCCCGCGCCGGCCGGGATTTCGCCGAGGAAACCATGGTGGATGCTTATGCGTCCTTATATGGCGAGGCTCTGGCCAGCCCCTTGATTTTGCGCTAGGGCCGCGCGAAATTCGTCGCAGGCAGTTAATGCTGCTATAGGGTTGTTTTTTACCCGGTCGCGGGGGGCCGGTCCGTTTTGCGGGAGATATCGTTGTTCAAGGGGTTGAAGCCCATCGTCTATGGTGGCCGTGAAGTATGGCCGCTGGTCGAAGGCGGCAAGGGCGTTGCCGTATCCAACCACGCCAGTTCGGGCGCCTGGGCGGCCGCTGGCGGCATCGGTACGGTGTCGGCGGTCAATGCCGACAGCTATGACAGTTTCGGTAATGTCATCCCCCAAATCTATCATGGCCGCACCCGCCGGGACCGGCATGAGGAACTGATCGCCTATGCCGTTGACGGCGCGGTCGAGCAGGTAAAGCGCGCGTTCGAAATCGCCGGCGGCAAGGGCGCGATCAACATCAATGTGCTGTGGGAAATGGGCGGCGCGCAGCGCGTCCTCCATGGCGTGCTCGAAAAGACGCGCGGCATGGTGGCCGGCGTCACCTGCGGCGCGGGGATGCCCTATAAGCTGAGCGAGATCGCGGCATCCTATGGCGTGTCCTACCTCCCCATCGTGTCCTCCGGCCGCGCCTTCCGCGCATTGTGGAAGCGCGCTTATTCCAAGGCGTCGGAATGGCTGGCGGCGGTGGTCTATGAAGATCCCTGGCTGGCTGGCGGCCATAACGGCCTGTCCAACGCCGAAGACCCGCGCGCGCCCCAGGACCCCTATCCCCGCGTCCGCGACCTGCGCGCGACCATGCGCGAAGGCGGTATTTCGGATGATGTGCCGATCGTCATGGCGGGCGGCGTCTGGGCGCTCAAGGACTGGAACGACTGGATCGACAATCCCGAACTGGGCGCGATCATGTTCCAGTTCGGCACCCGTCCGCTGCTGACGCAGGAAAGCCCAATCCCCCAGCTGTGGAAAGAACGGCTGATGCAACTGGAGCCGGGCGACGTGCTGTTGCACCGTTTTTCGCCCACCGGCTTCTACAGTTCGGCGGTCCGCAATCCCTTCCTGCGCCAGCTTGAAGCGCGGTCGGAACGGCAGATCCCCTTCAGCACCGAACAGGCGGGCGATCATACGCACCAGCTTGACGCGGGCGTGAAGGGCAAGAATTTCTGGGTCACGCTGGGCGATCTGATGCGCGCGCGCGAATGGGTGGGGCAGGGCTTCACCGCCGCGCTCAAGACGCCGGACAATACGCTGGTCTTCGTGACCGAGGAGGAACGGTCGGAAATCCGCAAGGACCAGGCCGACTGCATGGGTTGCCTGTCGCAATGCGCCTTTTCCAGCTGGATGGACAGCGAGACCAACTCGACCGGTCGTCTGGCCGACCCACGCAGCTTCTGCATCCAGAAGTCGCTCCAGGAAGCCGTCCATGGCGGCGATCTCGACAAGAATCTGCTGTTCGCGGGCCATGGCGCCTATAAGTTCAAGCAGGATCCCTTTTATTCGAACGGGTTCGTGCCGACCGTGAAGCAACTGGTCGACCGCATCCTGACGGGCGACTGATGGCGTCCGATATGGTTGGCGATATGGTTGGCGATATTCAGGGGCTGGCGGTGCTGCATTATGACACGCCGCATTTCGAAATGGTGCGGCCGGGGCAGTTCGTGCTGTGCGCCGTGTCCGGCGCGCGGATCGACCTTGAAGACCTCAAATATTGGAGCGCGGAGTTTCAGGAAGCCTATCGCGGGCCGGAAGAAGCGACTCGCGCTTTTCTGAAGCATCGCGCCTCCGGGCAGGGCTGAACCGGCTGGGCGACTATGGTTGCGATCCCATTTTGGGTTGGCGCACGGCTCCGATATTTCGAGGGGCATGGAATGGTCATTCATCGCCCTCACGATGCGCTTCGCCGCAACTTTGCTGTTCCGCCGGGGTGAAAACTGTTGTAATCCTTCCTGAGAGGCGACGAGAGAGCGCCGAGGGTGGAAGGATGTCTGCTAATGTCTCGTATCGACATTTTTGGTGATCGTATTTGTATCATATCGAGCCTGCTGATCGTCGGCTGGTTTCTCTACAGCATCATAGCCTGATCGCGTTCCGGTCGCCCGCTGTCGGGGTGGTCGGGGCCGCGCTATCGGGCCCGAAGTGTGTCCGTCATTTGCATGAGTTTTTGGAGAAATCATTTTGTTCAGCCATGTCATGGTCGGCTCGGAAAATCTGGATCGCTCCAGGGCCTTTTACGATGCCCTGTTCACGGCCGTCGGCGGGAAGCCGGCGGTAACCGATGAAAAGGGTCGGTTGATCTATATGCATGATGGCGCGGTGTTCATGGTGACCCGCCCGATCGACGGAGAGCCAGCCTGTCATGCCAATGGCGGCACGATCGGCTTTGCGATGGCGTCGCCCGACCAGGCGGATGCCTGGCACGCGGCCGGCGTCGCGGCGGGGGGCACGGCGTGCGAGGACCCGCCGGGCGTAAGGGAAGGCGGGTTTGGCACGCTGTACCTCGCCTATTTGCGCGATCCCGACGGCAACAAGCTATGCGGTCTGCACCGGGTCGGCTGAGCCTGACCCGATCGGCAAAGACGTTCGATCCCCCTAGGTAGATCACCGGGCTTCACGCCCATGTTATTTTGACGAATAAGACCCCGACCCGCGTCACCAAAGGCTGAAGCACTGGGTATCGCATCGACCTCGCCAGGTGCCGTGTTCCCTTGTTCGAGGAGAAGAGGATGACACGCAAAACCGTCGATCGCCCGCGTCCACGCCGCACGGACGAAGTGCCGGAGGAAATCTACATTCCTCATCCGTCCTGGACCCGCCCGAACCGCGAGCCGGTGGCGAATGACGTTCTGGCGCCCGGTGAATTCTGGGCGAAGCTCGGCCTTTAAGGCGGTTAGCGGAAAACCACGGTCTTGCCGCCGTTCAGCAGCACGCGCCGGTCGGCGATCCAGCCCACCGCGCGGGCCAGCACCTGCGCTTCGATGTCGCGGCCGATGCGGATCATGTCGTCGGCGGTGGCGCGATGGTCGATGCGTTCGACCGCCTGTTCGATGATCGGCCCTTCGTCCAGGTCGGCGGTGACGAAATGGGCGGTCGCGCCGATCAGCTTGACGCCCCGTTCATGCGCGCGGTGATAGGGGCGGGCGCCCTTGAAGCCGGGCAGGAAGCTGTGGTGGATGTTCACGCAGCGCCCCGCCATCCGTTCGACCAGGCCTTCCGATAATATCTGCATATAGCGGGCCAGGATCAGATAGTCGGACCGGCCGCGATCGAATATGTCGAGCAGCGCGGCTTCCTGCCTGGCCTTGTCGCCATTGGACGGCAACTCATGATAGGGGATGCCGTGCCATTCGGTGATGCGACGCATGTCGGGGTGGTTGGACACCACGCCCATGATGTCGACCGTCAGCATTCCGGTCTGCCAGCGATGGAGCAGGTCGGCCAGGCAATGCGATCCTTTCGACACGGCGATCAGCATCCGGGGCCGGTGGCTCGCTTCGGTCAGGGACCAGTCCATGGCGAAGCCCTCACCGATGTCGGCAAAGTCGGCGCGCAGCCCGTCGGTATCGCGCATCCTCTCGTCGGTCGCCTCGAACGCGACGCGCATGAAGAACAGGCCGGCCTCGCGGTCGGCATATTGCTGGCTATCGGTGATGAAGCCGCCGCGCTCCGCCAGGAAACGGCTGACCGCCGCGACGATGCCGACGCGATCGGCGCAGACCAGGGTCAGCACCCAGGATGAAACGACAGGATCTGGCAACGGCCCCTCCGATAATGATGGGAAGCCGTTGCCCTAACCCGTTCAGCTGTTCAACCCGTTAACCGGCACCGCCGCCACCCCGTCCGCTTCGAAACTGGCGATGGGATAAGCGCAATAATCGGCGGCATAATAGGCGCTGGGGCGGTGATTGCCGGACGCGCCCAGGCCGCCAAAGGGCATGTTGCCGGCCGCGCCCGTGGTCGGGCGATTGCGGTTGACGACCCCGGCGCGGCTTTCCTCCACCACGCGCCGCCACAGCGCCTCGTCCTGCGAGATCAGCCCGGCGGACAGGCCGAAGCTGGTGGCGTTGGCGGTGGCGATCGCGGCGTCGAAATGAGGCACCCGCATGATGGTCAGCACCGGCGCGAAAATCTCCGCATCGGGCGCGTCCACGCCGGTCACGTCAAGCAGGGCCGGGGTGACGAAGGCGGCGCTGCGATCCTGCACGCCGTCGAACGGACGGATCACCTGCGCGCCCCGCGCGATCAGGTCGCTGACGGCGCGATGCGCTGCGGCGGCGGCCTGATCCGACACCAGCGGTCCCATGAAGGCTTCGCCCGGCTCGTTCCACGCCGCGATCGGCAACCGGGCCGCCAGGGCGGCGGTCGCCTCGACGATGGCGTCGCCCACCGCGCCTTCCGGCACGATCAGCCGGCGTGCGCAGGAACAGCGCTGGCCGGTGGTGATGAAGGCCGAATTGACGATGATCGATGCGGCCGCTTCCGGGCTGTCCCAGGCGATCAGCGGGTTGTTGCCGCCCAGTTCCAGCGCCATGATGACATGCGGCCGATCAATGAGCGCGCGGCGCAGCGCGGCGCCCGCGCCCGCCGATCCGGTGAAGAGCAACCCGTCAATGTCGCCCGCGACCAGCGCCTCGCCAGTGGCGCGGCCACCCTGCACGACGGTCAGCAGCCCATCGGGCAGGCCCGCCGCCGCCCAGGCTTCGGCCATCGCTGCGCCAGTGGCGGGCGTGATTTCCGATGGCTTGAACAGCACGGCGTTACCCGCGATCAGCGCGGGGACGATATGGCCGTTGGGCAGATGGCCGGGGAAATTATAGGGGCCAAGCACCGCCATCACACCATGGCCGCGATGGCGCAGCACCGCGCGGCCAAAGGGCATGTCAGCGGCCCGTTCCCCGGTGCGTTCGGCATGGGCCTTGATCGACACCGCCACCTTGGCGATCATCGATCCCACTTCGGCGTCGCTTTCCCACAGCAGCTTGCCCGTTTCGCGGGCGATGAGCTGCGCCAGCATCGCGCGGCGCTCTTCCAGCACCTCGGCATAGCGGCGCACCACGGCGATTCGCTGATCGACCGGCAGCGCGCGCCAGCCGGGCAGGGCGGCGCGGGCGGTGGCGATGGCGTGGCGGCAATCATCGGCGTTCGCGACCGGGCCTTCCCAGACCAGTTCGCGCGAGGCCGGATCGAAGGACTGCAGCATCATGCTCACCGTGCGGCGCTTTCTTGCGCGCTGGTCATCGCGAAGATGCCGGTGGCGTTGCCGGTGTCGAAGGCCAGGTCGATCCGGCCCGTCTCCGGGTCGATGTCGCGGCTGATGAATTCGTAAAAGGATCCGGGCACTTGCCGCCACTCTCCGTCGGCGAACAGCCGTTCGACGCTGTCGGCGCGAAAGGCGGTCTGGCGCACCCGGCCAGTGGCGGATATTTCCAGCTTCTCCTTCATCGGCCGGTCCTCGGCCTTCAGCCGGTCGGCCAGCGCGGCGACGTCTGTCACCCGGTCGGTCGCGTGATTGAAGGCATTGCCCTCCGTCGCGATCCAGGCGGCTTCGTTGGAGCGGGAGAGGAGCAGTTGATAGTCCGCGAATGCGGGCAGTTCATGCTGGCGATCAAACGCCGCGAGGATGGTCGGCAGGGCCATAACCGCGACAGCGAAAGCGACAGCTTCACCGGCTGCGTAGCGATCCAGCACCGCCTTGGCATCCGCGTCCAGCGGATCGCGAGAGGTGCCGAAGACACGGGCCGCCGCCGCGCCGAATTCCGCGTCGAACCGGTCGACATGCAGTTCGGACAGGAAGAATTGCGGGATCGCATCGGGATAGTCGCGATGACGATAGGCGCGGCCGGTCATCTTCAGCCGGTCGAGCGGATAGACGGCCGCCATTTCATAGCCGAGCGGCAGGAAGATACGGGTGAACGCATCCTCGCCACCGGGCAGGGCGCCGGTCGGGCCGTCGGGAAAGCGGATGGCGCGCAGCGCGCCATGGTCGAACATCACCTTGCCGCCGCGCGCCAGCGCGTCGGCGACATAGGCGTCGCCGCTCGGCACCCGGCGCAGCAGGTCGTGGAACAGGGCGATGTTGAGCGCCATGGCAAAGGCGGCGCGCGATACCGTTTCGCCGCGCTCCGCCAGCAGGGCGGGGTCGATCGCCAGCATGTCCAGCGTGCGGCGGCCGGTCGCTTCGCCCAGGGTGGCGACGACCAGCCTCTCTATCGTACCCATATTCTCATTCGACATATATACGCTCCGGGATGACAGCCGCCTTATCGCAGGATAGACGGGATTTTCAAAATGGCGACCAGTCATCTGTTGATGCGAGTTTGGAATGAGCAATATCCGCAAATGGTTGCCGCCGATGAACGCGCTGACCGCGTTCGAGGCAGCCGTGCGCCATGGCGGCTTTTCCCGCGCGGGCGCGCAGATCGGCCTGACCCAGAGCGCCGTCAGCCGGCAGATCGCGGCGCTGGAGGACTGGTTGCAGGCGCCGCTGTTCGACCGGATCGGGCGGCGGGTGCGGCTGAACGAAGCGGGGCAGGCCTATGCCGACGAATTGTTGCCCGCGCTCGACGCCATCCGCCGGGCGACCGCGCGCGCGTCGGCGCGGCCGTCGCAGACCGCGCTGCGCGTCGCGACCCTGCCCAGTTTCGGGATGCGCTGGCTCGCGCCGCGCCCGCCGCAACTGACCGCGCGCCATCCCGACCTGGTGATCGACTTCGCCGCCCGCTCGCAACCCTTTGATTTCGGGCATGAGGATTTCGACGCGGCTGTCCATTTCGGTGTCGCGGAAGAATGGCCGGGGGTGGCGATGGACTTTCTGTTCCGCGAGGAAGCGGTGCCGGTCTGCGCCCCCGCCTGGCTGGCGGCGCATCCGCTGCGGGAGCCGGCCGACCTGTTGCAGGTGCCGCTGCTCAGCCAGACATCGCGTCGCGACGCCTGGCCGCGCTGGCTGGCGGCGGCGGGGGTGGATGCGTCCGGGTTGGCGCCGGGGCCGGCCTTCGAACATTTCCTGATGTTGGCGCAGGCGTCGGCGGCCGGTGCCGGCGTGGCGCTGATCCCCAGCTTCCTCATCCGCCCGGAGCTGGAGGCGGGGACGCTCGTCATCCCGTTCGCCCGGCCGATGTCGAGCGAACAGGCCTATTATCTGGTCTATCCGCCCGAGGCGCTGGCCAGTCCCGCGGTCGCGCAGTTTCGCGACTGGATGCTGGAACAGGCCGCCGGGCGGTAGATCAGTTCTTCTTGGGGAAGCAGTCGGCGCCCGCCGCCTTGATCCGGCCGCACAGCCGTTCGGCATCGCCGCTGCTGGCGAGCGGCCCGGCCTGAAGGCGGGTGATGCTGCCGGCGCGCACCAGATAGGGCTGATAGGCGGACAGGCCGGAAACCTTGCCGGTCAGGCTGTTCCATAGCGCGCGGGCGCTGCCTTCCTGACTGAAGGCGCCAAGCTGCACGCGCCAGTCGCCCGACGCCGCCGGCGCGGGAACGGACGCGGCCGGCTTGAGTGCGGGTTGGGGCGCAGGCTGGGGCGCGGGTTGCGGTGTCGCCCTGGGTGGCGGTGGCGTCGCGGCGGCTTGCTGCACCGGCGGCTTGGGCGCGGCCGGAGTCGGCGCTGGCGCGGCGGTAACGGGCGGCCCTGACGCGGGAATGTCCGTCGTGCGAACGGCGGAAGATGAAGGCCGGAAGTCGGGGCGGGATTGGGGCCGGATGGGGGCGGCCGGCGCGCTGGCCAGCGAGTCGCCCTTATTCTTTTCCAGGCTCGCCGCCATGGTCAGCCCCTGCTTGCGCTGCTCCTCGGGAATATATTTGTCCATCTGCTCCAGGCTGGTCGCCGCCTGGGGCAGGCCCGACGCCGACGCGCGGCTCATCAGCGCATAGGCGCGCACCCAATCCTTGCCGATCAGGTCGCCGTTGAACAGCGCGGTGCCGACGATATATTGCGCGCGCGCTTCGCCCCGCATCGCCGCGCGTTGCAGATAGGGCATGGCGTTGGCGCGATCGCCCTGCTGGAACATCAGCAGGCCCAGATTGTCTTCGGCGCGCAAATGCCCCTGGGCTGCGGCCTTGCGATACCAGTCGAGCGCGACATTCAGGTCCGGCTGCACGCCCCGGCCCAGCTTATAGGCCTGGCCCATGTTGAATTGCGCGTCGGGATCGCCCGATTGCGCCAGCGGCCGCCATTCGGCGATCGCCCTGGCATAGTCGCCCTGCTGCCAGGCGTCGACGCCCGCTTTCACATCGGCGTGGGCGGGCATGGCGACGCCCAACATCGCGGCGAACATCGCCAGCCCCAACATGTGCTTTTGCTGCATGTGTCCATGCTCCTGACCAATAGCGTTCCCGCCCGTCTATGGGCAAACAAGGTTAATGTCCTGTTAGCGCGGCGCGCCACAGTCAAAGTCGCTCTTTGGTGCAGTTAACCAAATTTTAGGCGCGCTCGTGGCACTCCAGCCCGGAATTGAATTTCTGTGGGGGAATTGCGTGCGGATTCTGGCTTTGGCATCGCAGAAGGGCGGGTCGGGAAAGACCACCTTGTCGGGGCATCTGGCCGTGCAGGCGCAGCGCGCCGGGGCGGGGCCGGTCGTGCTGATCGACATTGATCCGCAAGGCTCGCTCGCCGACTGGTGGAACGAGCGCGAGGCCGAATTCCCCGCCTTCGCCCAGACGACAGTCGCCCGGCTTGCCGCCGACCTTGAGATATTGCGTCAGCAGGGCTTCAAGCTCGCGGTCATCGACACGCCGCCCGCCATCACCATGGCGATCCAGAGCGTGATTTCCGTCGCCGAACTGATCGTCGTGCCGACCCGGCCCAGCCCGCACGACCTGCGCGCCGTGGGCGCCACGGTCGACCTGTGCGAACGCGCAGGCAAGCCGCTGATCTTCGTCGTCAACGCCGCCACGCCCAAGGCGCGAATCACGTCCGAAGCCGCCGTCGCGCTGTCCCAGCATGGCACGGTCGCGCCGGTCACGCTGCATCACCGCACCGATTTCGCCGCGTCGATGATCGACGGCCGCACGGTGATGGAGGTCGATCCCAAGGGGCGGTCGGCCGGCGAGGTCGAGGCGCTGTGGTCCTATGTTTCGGACCGGCTGGAAAAGAATTTCCGCCGCACGGTCTTTTCCGTGCCCCATGGCAGCGTCGGCACCGTCGCTGCGCGTCCCGTCGGCGGTGGCTTCGGCCGCCGCGTGATGGGCCAGTAAGAGGAGGACCGGTGATGGCCGAACCCAAGCCGCTCGCATCGCTCACCTCTGGCCTGTTGGCGCGCAAGGGCGCGGCGCAGCCCGCCATGCGCCGTCCCATGCTCGGCTATGGCCGCGGGCCGGCGACAGCCCTGCAACAGGATGATCTGGGCTGGAACGACATGGGCTTCGACGTGGAGCCCACGCCGCAGCCGATGGAACAGCCGCCGGTCGCGATCGGCCTTACCCCGATGAGCGCCACGCTGAGCGTGCCGGTCCCGGCGGTGGTGACCGAACGCGAGGAACTGGCCGAACGGATCGGCGCTCAGGCCGAGGCCGTGGAGCCTGAGCCGACAGCGCAGCCCGAACCGACGGCGCAGCCCGAACCGGTGGTCGAGCAGACCAAGGCGCCGGTGAAGCGCGCCAGGGCGCCCGCAGGGGACCGCAAGGCCGCCTTCACGCTGCGCCTCGACGCCGGGCGCCATCTCAAGCTGCGGCTTGCCAGCGCCGTGACCGGCCGCTCCGCGCAGCAGATGGTCACGCAGGCGCTGGACGATTTTCTCACGACCCTGCCGGAAATCGACCGGCTGGCCGAACAGTTGCCGCAGTCGCGGCGCAAGATGACGAAGGGTGGGTAAGATGATGAAGCGCACGACGTTCGGAAAGGCGGCGGTTTCATCGCTGATCGTCGCCACGACCATGGTCGGTTGCACGGGGGCGGCGTTTCATCCTCGCGCGTCGGTCTCCCAGCCCAAGGGCGATCCCGCGAAACTCGCCGGGAAGGCGGCCGAGGCGTTGAAGGACCGCCATGCCGGCGACGCTGTGAAGGCGGCGGAGGCCGCCGTCCAGCTTGCGCCGCAAAATGCTGAATATCGCCAGTTGCTGGGCCGCGCCTATGTGCTGGCCGGGCGCTTCGCTTCGGCCGAAACCGCGCTGTCGGATGCGCTGGCGCTGGGTAGCAGCGACGCGCGGACGGTCGTCAGCCTGGCGCTGGTCCAGGTGGCGCAGGGACGGCCCGACGCCGCGCGCAGCCTGCTGGCCGGTCATGCCGAGGCAATCCCCGCGTCGGACTATGGTCTGGCGATGGCGATGGCCGGTGACGCGGACGAAGGCGTGCGTATCCTGTCCCAGGCGATCCGCGATCCGTCGGCCACCGCGCGCACGCGCCAGAACCTGGCCTATGCCTATGCGCTGGCCGGGCGGTGGAAGGATGCGCGGCTGGTCGTGGGCATGGATCTCGATCCGCTCGACGCCAACAAGCGGGTGACCCAATGGGCGCAGGTCGCCGCGCCGTCGCTCGCGCCGCAGCGCGTCGCCGCGCTGATGGGCGTCACCATGAACGAGGCGGATCAGGGACAGCCCACGATGTTGGCGCTGGCGCCAACTCCGGTTGCCGATCCGGTCGAAATGGCGGCGGCAGAACAACCCGCCGCGCCGCTACCCGAAGCGCTGACCCCGCAGCCAATTGCGGTCGCCGCCGCCGATCCGGCGCCACAGCCGCAAGTCAAGGCCGCGGCGATCAAGCGCATCGCCGCCCCGACCCGCGTTGCCGCGCGCGACTTCATCATCGAGGATCGCACCCACAAGCCGGCGCCCGCCAAGGCCGTCGCCCGGACGCAGCCGGCGGTCGCCACCCAGCCGGCAGCCCGGATGCAGCAGGCCGCCTTCATCAAGCCGGTCGGCAGTCCCAGCAACTGGGTGGTCCAGCTTGGCGCCTATGACAGCGCGCCGATCGCGCGGGAAAAATGGATGGCGATGGCCGGGCGCAACAATGCGCTGGCGGCCTTCCCCGTCCTGACGAGCCAGGCGACGGTCAACGGCAAACTCTATCATCGCCTTGCGATCAGCGGCTTTGCCAATCGGGGCGATGCGATGACCGCCTGCCGGATGATCCGGTCGCAGCATGGCCAATGTTTCGTGCGGGAAACCGCGCCGAACGCGACGCCGCAGCGCTGGGCCGTCGCGGGCCGGGGCCGCCAATACGCATCGCGCTGAACGTCCTTCCCCCTCCCAAGCGTGACTGAAGCGCGCGGAGCCAACCGGCTTCGCGCGCTTTTTTTTGGCGGGGCAGAGGGTGGGAAAAACTGGCTCCCCGAGTAGGAGTCGAACCTACGGCCATTCGATTAACAGTCGAATGCTCTACCGCTGAGCTATCGGGGAACGGCCCGGATTGCGCCGGGCAGGCGGCGCATATGCCGCGACGCGCCCGGATTGGCAAGAGAGCGGGATGCGAAAATCGGCGACCGATCCGGTCGCCCTTTCAGTCGGTTTCGCCGATAATGTCGGCAAAGAGTCGCGGATCGACATTCGCGCCGGAAATCACGATGGCGCGGTCGCCATCGGTGGCGGGCGCCTCGCCCGCGAGCAGGGCGGCGAGGGCGACCGCACCGCCCGGTTCGGCGACCAGCTTCAATGTCGAGAAAGCAAAGCGCATCGCGTGCCGCACCTGCGCGTCGCTCACCGCCAGGCCGCCCGCCAGCAGCGCCTTGTTGATCGGGAAGGTGAGCGCGCCGGGGCTGGGGGACAGCAGCGCGTCGCAGATGGAGCGGGCATCGTCGGTGACCCGTTCGCGCACGCCGCTGCGCAACGACCGGGCGGTGTCGTCGAACTGGTCGGGTTCGACACTGTAGATGGCGATGTCGGGATGCGTGGCCTTGACCGCGGTGGCGACGCCCGACAGCAGCCCGCCGCCGCCGCAACAGACGAGGATCTGGGCAACGTCCGCCCCGGCCTCGCTGGCCTGTGCCAATATTTCCAGCCCGACGCTGCCCTGGCCCGCCATCACATGGGGATCGTCGAAGGAGGGCACCAGCGTCGCGCCGCTTTGGGTGGCGAGGCGGGTGGCGATCTCCTCCCGGCTTTCGCGGATACGGTCATAGGGCACGATATGCGCGCCCAGCGCCTTTGTATTCGCGATTTTGATCGCAGGGGCGTCGGCGGGCATGACGATCGTGGCGGGAATGTCCAGCATCCGCGCGGCGCACGCGACGCCCTGCGCATGATTGCCGGACGACCAGGCGACCACGCCGGCGGTCCGCTCGGCCGCGCTCATCCGCGCCAGGCGATTATAGGCGCCCCGGAATTTGAACGATCCGGTATGCTGCGCCCCTTCGAACTTGATGAAGACCCGGCCGCCAACGCGTTCATTAAGCGCGCGATTTTCGATGAGCGGCGTGCGTATCGCCACGCCATTGAGCAGGCGAGCGGCGTCAAGGACGTCGGCGATCTGGATGGCGGGGAAACCGGGCATCAAACACTCCATGCGATACCCCATGACAGCCGGGGCCTTGCGCGCCTGTCTGCGGTTATCGATGATGGAGCGGAAAGAAAAGTGGCTCCCCGAGTAGGATTCGAACCTACGGCCATTCGATTAACAGTCGAATGCTCTACCGCTGAGCTATCGGGGAGCAACCCGGATTTTGCCGGGCAGGCCGCGCCTATAGCAGTGGCTTTCCGACAATGGCAAGCGTCAAATTACGGAAATTTACGCGATGAACTGTTCCGCTGCGATCCGGTCGTCCAGCGTATGTTCCGGATCGAAAAGCAGCGTCAGCGGCGTGGTGCGGTCGATGCGCACCTCTACCTGCGCGACGTCGCGCACTTCGCGCTGGTCGGCCACCGCGCTGACCGGGCGCTTGACCGGGTTGAGCACGGTGAAGCGGATCTGGGTCGCTTCGGGCAGGATCGCGCCGCGCCAGCGCCGTGGACGGAACGGACTGATCGGGGTCAGCGCGACCAGCGCGGAGCCGAGCGGCAGGATCGGGCCATGGGCGGACAGATTATAGGCGGTGGACCCGGCCGGGGTCGCCACCAGCACACCGTCGCACACCAGTTCGGGCAGCACGGTGCGGCCGTTGACCTGCACTTCCAGCGTGGCGGTCTGGCGCGTTTCACGCAGCAGCGAGACTTCGTTGATCGCGGGGATCGAAAATTGTTCGCCATCGACGGTATCGACCGTCATGCGCAGCGGATTGACCTTGAAGCTCTTGGCCCGGTCCAGCCGCTGTTCCAGCCCGTCGAGCCGCCATTCGTTCATCAGGAAGCCGACCGTGCCCAGGTTCATGCCGAATACGGGCATGATCCGGCGGCCTTCCAGCATCGCATGGAGCGTCTGGAGCATATAGCCGTCGCCGCCCAGCGCGACGATCATGTCGGCTTCCTCCACCGGCACGAAGTCATAGGCGGCGCGCAGCCGGTCCTCCGCCGCGCGGGCCGCCTGGGTGGGGGACGCGACCAGCGCGCGCCGCGTTTCGGTGCTCATCCGCCGGTCACGCTCATATGGCGGGCGGTGGCGGCGCGCGCGCCGGCGCCGATACGGAAATCATGCGCGGCGGGCTTGAGCCGCAACGCGCGGTCGATCAGCGGTTGAACCGCGTCGATCCCGCCCTCACGCAGCGCCGCCTTGAAATCCACATGATCCTCATGCCCCAGGCACATGAAAATCTTGCCTTCGCAGGTCATGCGGATGCGGTTGCAATCGGCGCAGAAATTATTGGTGAGGGGCGTGATGAGGCCAAGCCGCACGCGCATCCCCTCCACCGCATGATAGCGCGATGGGCCGCCGGTGCGATGGGCGATGGGGGTGAGCGCGTGATGTGCGCCGAGCGTATCGACGACCTGCGTCAATGGCAGATAATGGTCGGTCCGATCCTCGCCCGTGTCGCCCAGCGGCATGGTTTCGATGAGGCTGAGGTCGAAGCCCTGGGTGTCGCACCAGCGCAGCATCGGCAGGATTTCGTCGTCGTTGACGCCCTTGAGCGCCACCATGTTGATCTTGACGGCGAGGCCGGCGGCGCGCGCGGCGTCCAGTCCGGCCATCACCTGGTCCAGCCTGCCGCCGCGCGTCACATGGGCGAAGCGATCGGGATCGCGGCTGTCGAGGCTGACATTGATCCGTCGGACGCCAGCGTCGAACAATCGTTCCGCATGACTATCGAGCCGGGTGGCGTTGGTGGTGAGGGTCAGTTCGTCCAGCCCGCCTCCCAGATGACGGCCGATGCGGTGAACCAGGTCGCCGATGTCGCGGCGCACCAACGGCTCGCCGCCGGTCAGGCGAATCCTGCGAATACCGCGCGCGATGAACAGATCGGCCAGCAGTGCGATTTCCTCCAGGGTCAGCACCTGATCCTTGGGCAGGAACTGCATCCGCTCCGCCATGCAATAGCGACAGCGCAGGTCGCACCGGTCCGTCACCGAAATCCGCAAATAGCTGATCCGGCGGCCCAGACCGTCGACCAGGGGCGCGGACGAAGGGGCGGCAATGGCCATGACCGCATAGCTAGGCGATGGTCCGGGCAGGTGCAAGCGCCCCGGTTGTTGCGGGGATGCGAACGGCTCGGTAACGCCTTGCTGCTAGGACGGTGCGATGGGCGGCGTCGGGGAGACAGGTCAAGTGAGCGGGGACGCCGCATCGAACACACAGCATAGCCTGTTCATCCTGTCGCCGCGCGACCGGGACGGGCTGGCGCAAGCGGCGCAGGCGGTCGGATGGCGGGCGATCGGCGCGCGCCGGCCCGGCGATGCGCCGCAGCGTTTCCTGCGCAGCGAGGCGCAGGTCGCTTTGATCGACCTGCGGCGGGGCGGCGATCCGGGCAAGCTGCTGGCGCCGCTCGTGCCGGCGATGGAGGCGGGCGGCGGCGCATTGGTCGCGCTGGTCGATCAGGCGGAGGAAGCGCGCGTGCCCGCGCTGCTGGATGCGGGCGCCACTCATTTCCTGCTCGCGCCCTTCAGTGCCGACGGACTGCGCGCCGTGCTGGGGTCGGCGCATCGGCTGGTCGAACGGCTGGGCGGCGGCCAGAGCCCCAGCCAGCGGGCGCAGCGTATCCGGCGCGGCGACGCGCTTTACTGGCAATTGGGCAGCGACGGCATGTTGCGCGTCAGCGAAGCGTTGGTGCGGCATCTGGCGCTGGATGCGCCGTCGATCGCGCCGGCCGCGCTGCTGCGCAGGCTGCCGCGCGCCGAACGCCATGGCGTGCTGACGGCGCTCCGGGCGATGGCGCGGGCCGGGCGGCCGGCGGCGCTGGCTCATGGCCTGCCCGACCGGCCGGGCGATCGGCTGGTCCATCATCTGCGGATCGAGGAAGGGCATATCGCCGCCGATGTCGAATGGCTGTCCGATCAGCATGAGCGGGAGAGCACCAGCCGCGACTATCTGACCGGATTGCGCTCGCGCCCGGCCGCGCTTGAATGGCTGGATCGGCGGGCGGGGTTGCCGACCACGGTGCTGCTGCTGTCGATCAGCCAGTTCGAGCGGATGAATACCGCCTATGGCCAGGTGGTCGGCGACGCGCTGCTGGGTCGGATCGCGCGCCGGATCGAGCGCATGGTGGACGATGTCGCGCCCGGCGCGATGGTCGCGCGCATCGCGGGCACGGAGTTTCTGGTCGGCCTGACCGGCGAGGCTGGGGGGAGCGACCGGGCGACCTTTCTGGCACGCCAGTTGATCGGCGCGATCGGGCGTCCGTTCAGCGCAGGCGATCATCTGATCCGGCTGATCGCGCGTTGCGGCATCGCTCAGGCCAGGGCGGAGGATGACGCCACCCATTTGCTGCGGCGGGCGGGCACGGCGCTGGCCGACGCGCGGCAGGCGGGCGGCGAGGGTATTCGCATCCTGTCGGCGGAGAAGCAAAGCCGGCAGGTCGATCCCGACCGGCTGGAAACCGACCTGCGGCTGGCGCTGGACCGGGGGGAAATCGGCATCGTGTTCCAGCCGCAATATCCCGTCGATTCAGAGCGGATCAGCGGGGTCGAGGCGCTGGCCCGCTGGAACCATCCCCATTATGGGCCGCTGGGCGCGGGCATATTGTTCGCCACGGCGGAGCGATCCGATTATATGCTGCCGCTGTCGGCTCATATTCTGGCGGAAGCCTTGCGGCAGGCGGCGGCCTGGCCCCGCGCGCTGGCGCAGTTGCGCCTGTCGATCAACGTCACGGCGGCGGACATAGCCCAGCCGCGTTTCATGGCCGAATTGCTGGAGATGGTGGACCGCAGCGGTTTTCCGCGCGCACGATTGACGGTGGAGATCACCGAAAGCGGGCTGATCCGGGATATTGATGCAGCCGCCGCGCTGCTGCGGGCGCTGCGGAGCGAAGGGCTGGCGGTCGCGATCGACGATTTCGGCACCGGCTATTCCAGCCTCGCCTATCTCAAGTCCCTGCCGCTCGACTATCTCAAGATCGACAGCGGGCTGGCGCAGGATATTGCCGGGACGGCGCGCGACCGGATCATCGTGCGCGGCGTCATCCACATGGCCAAGTCGCTGGGCCTGAAGGTCATTGCGGAAGGGGTCGAAACCCAGCAGCAGCTCGACCTGCTCGCGCGCGAAGGGTGCGATTATTATCAGGGCTTTCTGCGCTCGGCCGGCATCTCGTCGGCCGATCTTATAGCGCTGGTCCTGGACTGACTCGAAGAAAAGGGGCGCGGGAATGATCCCGCGCCCCTTTTTGATCCTTGGTCGATGCGAGCAAGGACATCCGGCGTGGCCGGATCGCGAGGATGATTACAGCGCGGCCTTCAGCTTATCGACCAGGTCGGTCTTCTCCCAGGGGAAGAAGTCGCCTTCGGGCTTGCGGCCGAAATGGCCATAGGCGGCGGTCGGCTGATAGATCGGCTTGTTGAGGCCCAGATGGGTGCGGATGCCGCGCGGGGTCAGGCCGCCCAGTTCCGAAATGCCCTTGATCGCGTCCTCGATCTTGTCGTCGCCAACGGTGCCGGTGCCGTGGGTATCGACATAGAGCGACAGCGGTTCGGCGACGCCGATCGCATAGGCGATCTGGATGGTGCAGCGCTGGGCAAGGCCGGCGGCGACCACATTCTTGGCGAGATAGCGGGTGATATAGGCGGCCGAACGGTCGACCTTGGTCGGGTCCTTGCCGCTGAACGCGCCGCCGCCATGGGGCGATGCGCCGCCATAGGTGTCGACGATGATCTTGCGGCCGGTCAGGCCCGCGTCGCCGTCCGGCCCGCCGATTTCAAAGCTGCCGGTCGGATTGATGTGATAGACGGTCTCGTCCGAAAGCAGTTCGGCCGGGATCACCTTGGCCACGACGGACTTTACATAGGCCTTGAGTTCGGCTTCCTTCTCACCCTTGTCATAGCCCTTGGCATGTTGGGTGGACACCACGATGGCGGTGCAGGCGACCGGCGTGCTGCCTTCGTAACGCAGCGTCACCTGGCTCTTGGCGTCCGGTTCCAGGAAGGGGGCGGCCTTGGAATGGCGGTCGGCCGCCATGGTTTCCAGGATCTTGTGGCTGTAATAGAGGGTCGCTGGCATCAGGTCGGGCGTGTCGTCGGCCGCATAGCCGAACATGATGCCCTGATCGCCCGCGCCTTCATCCTTGTTGCCGCTGGCATCGACGCCCTGGGCGATATGCGCCGACTGGGCGTGGAGATTATTTTCGAAGCGGAAGCTTGCCCAATGGAATCCGTCCTGCTCGTAACCGATGCGCTTCACCGTGTCGCGGACGGCGCGTTCGATTTCTTCTTCGGCGCCCGGCGCCCATTGTCCATTTTCATAGACGCCCTTGCACCGGATTTCGCCGGCGAGGACGACGAGCTGGGTCGTCGTCAGCGTTTCGCAGGCGATGCGGGCTTCGGGATCTTTGGAAAGGAACAGATCGACGATGGCGTCGGAAATCTGGTCCGCAACCTTGTCGGGGTGGCCTTCGGAGACGGACTCCGAGGTGAAGAGATAATTGCTACGCATGAGACTCCCGTAAGACGCTTGGGCGAATTCCGATATAAAGAAATGTTTATGTGGCCTTTAGCTTTTGCTGCGACGCAAGGCAATGGCCAGCCCAAAGAGCAGGATGATGACCATCAGCCCGGCCCAGTTGCCGATGTGGGCGAAAAGGGTGGGGGGCAATGCCGGCGGCAGGCCGCCGTCCAGATAGCCTGCGCGGTTGAGGCCGAGCGACCGCACGACATGGCCGCGTGCGTCGATGATCGCGGACACGCCGGTCGGCGTGGCGCGGACGATGGGAACGCCTTCCTCCAGCGCGCGCAGGCGCGCTTGCGCCAGATGCTGGACCGGTCCCCAACTGCCGAACCAGGCATCGTTGGAGGGGTTGAAGATAAAGGCGGGGCGGTTGGCTGCGTCGATCACATGGCCAGAGAAGATGATCTCGTAACAGATCTGGACGCCCATCTTGATCTCGGGCCGACCAAGGCTGGCTGGCAGGGGCAGGCTTTGCGGGCCGGGACCGGGCCAGAAATCGGCGTCGCCGGGGACAAGACGGGACAGGCCGATCGGCTCCAATATGTTTCGCAGCGGCAGATATTCGCCAAAGGGCACCAGATGCGCCTTGGAATAGCGGCCGGCCGTCGTCGCCTGGGGCGTTACGATCCACACGCTGTTGTTGGCGCCGGCGAGCTTGCTCACCGGGACGCCATTATCCTCGACCGTCTTGAAATAAACCTTGTCTGCGCCGGTCATCAATAGGTCGCCGGGACCAAGCAGCGCGGCCAGACGCGCGCGCCAGTCGGGCTCCAGGTCGAGATAGGCGGGGATCGCCGCTTCGGGCCAGAAGATGAGGCGCGGGGCGGCGTGCGGCTGGCCGGAGAGGGTCGCGAGCTTGGCGAAGTTGCGATATTCCGCCTCGACCGAATATTTTTCGTCCTGCCCGATATTGGGCTGGACCACGCGGACGCGCGGCGCGCCCGGTGGTGTCGGCGGCGCGGGCGACAAGATGCCCCACAGGGCGAGCAGCAGCAGCGGCGCGATCAGGACGGCGGCGGGGCGATAGCGGCGCCGCGCGAGCAGCAGGATCGCGCCGGCCGCAAGGAGCACCAGCGCGCCCAGCCCATAGGTGCCGATGATCGTCGCCGCTATGGCGGCGCCGGTCGGGAGTAGCAGGACGCCGATCGGGTTCCAGGCAAAGCCCGTGAAGAGGGACGCGCGCAGATATTCGGCCACGACCCAGGTCGCGGCGAAGATCAGGAGGAAGGAGAGCGGATTGCCGTCGATCCGGCGGTTCAGCCACCATGCCCCCAGCGCCGCCAGGCCGGGATAGAGGGCGAGGTAGAGCGAGAGGATCAGCACCGCGCCATAGCCGAACCAGTGCGGCATGGAGTCCTGAAAGGTGAAGGCATGGGCGATCCAGTTGAGGCCCAAGGTGAAATGGCCAACGCCAAACAGCCAGCCGCGCAGGAAAGCGGCGCGGCGGTCCGGTGCGCGTTCGATCAGGAGGATGAGCGCGACGAGGCAGGCGAGGGCGAGCGGCCAGAGCTTGAGCGGCTCGAAGCCCGTGGCGGAGAGGAATCCCGCCAGCAGCGCCGCGATCTTGGGATGGCGGGCGAAGGCGGTCTTCATCGCGTACCTCAGCGAATTGTCGCCATGGTGGCGCCGGAACATTTGTCGCTCTTGTGTCCGCCGCCCGATAGCATGGATGCGGCGATGAAGCCGCCCACGATCAACGCGAGGAACAATGTGGAGAGAAGGGCCAGATATTTCTCGATGAACGCCTTGATCGGCCGGCCGAACTTCCAGAACAGGAAGCCCACGAGCATGAACTGGAAGGCGCGCGACAGGATGCTGGCCCACAGGAAGGTGAAGAGCGGCAGTCCGATGAAGCCCGCCGTGATGGTGATGAGCTTGAAGGGGATGGGCGTGGCGCCCTTGATCAGGATGATCTCCGCCCCATAGTCGCGCAGATAGCAGGCGGCGACCGGGAATTTCTGGGCCAGGCCGAGCGCGTGCAGGATCTGCTGCCCCACCGCTTCATAGAGGAAATAGCCGATAGCGTATCCCAGCAGGCCGCCCATGACCGATGCGATGGTGCAGATCAGGCCGAACCGCAGCGCGCGCTCCGGCCGGGCGAGGCACATCAGCCCCAGCAACGGGTGCGGCGGGATCGGGAAGAAGCTCGATTCCATGAAGCTGATGACGAAGAGCCAGCGTTCGGCGTGGCGGTGCGCGGCCTTGGCCAGCGTCCATTGATAGAGCCTGGTGAGCATCGCGCGCCGACCTAGCCGAGATCAGTCGCGCCCGCCAGCGCTTTTGCCAGCACGACCATCGCCAGCGGCGGATCGAGAGGGATGGGAAAGGGACGCGTTTCGGCAGTCAGCCTATAGCCCCGGCGCTGATACCAGCCGATCAGTTCGACGCGGCTGTCTATGACGGTCATTTCCATCATCGTCGCGCCGAACAGGCGGGCGGCCTGATGCTCCGCAGCGGTGACGAGGCGGCGGCCAAGGCCCGCCGCCTGCAACATGGGGTCGATGCAGAGCAGGCCCAGATAGGCGAGGCCGTTCCCGCGATCGCTGATCTGGACGCAGCCGACCGGCTCTTCACCGGTGCAGGCGACGAGCAGCCGGTCGAGCGGGCTGGCGAGGATCGCCTCCAGCGCGGAAAGGTCGGTGCGCGGGCCGGTCAACAGATCCGATTCGAAGGTCCAGCCCTGCCGCGCGTCGTCGCCGCGATAGGCGCGCTCGATGACGGGATGGAGGGCGGGAAGGTCAGCGGGCGTGGCGAGGCGGATGTCCATGCCGCGCCCCTTAGCGGCTTGGCGATGCTTTGGGCAGAGGGAAGCGAGCGGCTTGAAGGCCGGATCGACGCTTCTAAAATGGGCGTGAGAGGAGATGCGTGATGCAGAATATGGGCGAGGGCAGTTGCCCCTTTACCTTCAACACCGATCCGGCAACGTTCAAGGTCGGCGATTCGGTCAGCTATCGGGTGACCGGGGGGCTGGAGGGCATCGCCTTCGCCGGCGTGCTGATGGAAGTGCATGACGATCATGTGGTGCTGACGAGCAACCCGGAGGACGAGGCGAGCCGGATGCGCGCCACGCGGGAAAGCCGCCCGCTGGTGCGGGAGGAAGATGTATGTTGACCGACGGCTGACGGGACCGGTTGATCGCGCGGGGGCGTGACGGCGTTGACTGTATCGCGCCGTCTGGGCAAGACCGGTGTCCCTATCGTCCTGTTCGGTTCGCGCGTTTGACAATCTCTTCCATACCCTGGGATAAAGTGCGGCAACGCACGGGCGGCGTCGCGTTCGCGCTGGTGCTCAACCTGCTGCTGCTGCTGGCGCTGTTCACATTGTCCCCCAAATTGCAGCCGCCCAAGATGGACCCGCGCCTGCCCGTCACCTTTGAAACCGAAGCGGGTCCAAAGGCGGTGCAGGAACAGGCCAAGGCGGAAAAGGCCGAGCGGCGCGAGCGAACCAAGGACAGCCCGAAGCAACAGGCTGCCCCGGTGGTGCGGCCCCCCGTCGAGGTGCAGAAGCCCGCGGAACAGCCGCCTTCGCCCTTTCCCTTCCTGACCCTGAACCGCGAGCAGATGGCGTCGGCCGACATCGGCAACCTGCCCAAACAGACGCCGGGCGAGGGCGCTGCCGGGTCTGGCGACAGCGCCGCCGTGGCCGGGCCGGGCGAAGGGCCGGGGGGCGTGCAATTGTTCGACGCGGAATGGTATCGGCGGCCCACCCATGCGGAACTGGCCTCCTATCTGCCCAGCAATGGGCCGGCCGAGGGCTGGGGCCTGGTCGCCTGCAAGACGATCGACCATTATCATGTGGAAAATTGCCAGGTCATGGGCGAATCGCCGATGGGGTCGGGCTTTGGCAGGGCCGTGCGCCTTGCGGCCTGGCAATTTCTGGTGTTGCCGCCGCGCGTCAACGGCAAGGTGATGGTGGGCAGTTGGGTCCGCATCCGCATCGATTATACCCGCCGGGTAGTCGGCGCGGGCGGATAGCGGCCAATCCCGCGCGTCCGGCCCGCGCGCCGGCGGCCGCACCGGCTTAGGCGCTTCGCATCCAAATGGAGGCGAAGCGATGCGGATAGCGATATTGACCTTTGACGGCTTCAACGAAATGGACAGCTTCGTCGCGCTCGCCTTGCTCAACCGGGTGAAGGGATGGCGGGCGATGATCTGCGGGCCGGGCGCGACGGTGACGTCGATGAATGCTGTCCAGGTCGCTGTCCAGGTTGATCTGGATTCGCTGGCCGAGATGGACATCGTGCTGGTCGGCAGCGGTGTGCGGACGCGGCAGGTGGCGGCGGATGGGGCGCTGATGGCGCGGCTGCGGCTCGACCCCGCGCGGCAGTTGATCGGCGCCCAATGTTCGGGCGCATTGCTGCTGGCCGGGCTGGGGCTGTTGGGCGACATGCCGGCCTGCACCGACCTTACCAGCCGACCCTGGCTGGTGGAGGCGGGCGCGAAGGTGGTCGACGCGCCCTTTCATGCGGCCGGCAATGTGGCGAGTGCGGGGGGCTGCATGGCGGCGCAGTATCTCGCCGCCTGGGCCATTGCGCGCGGCGCGGGCGAGGCGGAGGCGCGCGCGGTGATCGACTATGTCGCGCCGGTCGGTGAGAAGGCGGTGACGGTCGAGCGGGTGATGGGCGTGGTTGCGCCGTTCCTGGCGTAACGGGTCAGCCCTTTGCCTGGCTGGCGATGAACAGCGCGCGCTGCGCGGCGAAGGCCCGCTGGAAGGCGGGGCGAGCCTCGCCGCGGGCGACATAGGCGGAAAGGTTGGGACAGGCGTCCAGCAGGCCCGTGCTGCTCAAGCGGCGCAGCACCATCACCATCAGCAGGTCGCCCGCGCTAAACGCGCCGTCCAGCCAGTCCGCATCGCCCAGCCGTTCGGCCAATTCGTCCAGCCGGACCCGGACGCGCGCTTCGAGTATGGCGAGATGCTCGTGATACCAGGGCTTGTCGCGGATCAGGAACGTCGCTGTTTCGCGATCCAGGACCGGCGGTTCGACCGTGCTGAGCGCGGCGAACATCCATGCGATAGCGCGCGCCCGCTCCTGCGGATCGACCGGAAGCAGGCCGGCGTGGCGCTGCGCGATGTGGAGGATGATCGCACCCGATTCGAACAGCACCACATCCTCATCCTCATAGGTCGGGATCTGCCCGAAGGGGTGGCGGGCGCGGTGGGCGGGTTGCTTCATCGCCTCGAACGACAGCAGCCGGACGTCATAGGGCTGTCCTACTTCCTCCAGCGCCCAGCGCACGCCCATGTCGCGCGCCAGTCCCCGGCCCCGGTCGGGCGATGCTTCGAAGACGGAAATCATGATGGCCATTGCGGGGGCTCCTGATGCCTGGCGGCGTCCTGCGCGCCCCAGCATAGGGTTTCAGCCGACCCCGCGCCACGCCGGACATAGGAAAGGGCGCCCGGTTATGCCGGGCGCCCTTCGCTTGGGAATGGGAAGATGTCAGGCCTTGTAGACTTTTTCCACCGCCGACCGGAATTGGGCCATGTCCTCGGCCGAACCGACCGTGACGCGCGAGACGGTGGGCCAGATGGGCCAGTTGCGACCGATCTGCACCTTTTCGGCGGTGGCGAGCATCGCGGCCTGCATTTCCTTGGCCGGCTTCTTCCAGTCCATCATGAACATGTTGGCCTGGCTGCCCGACTGAACGTCGATGCCCTTCTTCATGAGCCAGGCGATGGTTTCCTCCCGATTGGCGATCATTTCGGCGCGGCGGGCCTTGATGAGGTCGGCTTCGGGATAGACGGCATTGCCGCAGGCCATGGCGGTGATGGACAGGCCGCCGGCGGTCGGGCCGAACAGCATGATGCGCTTTTGCACTTCGGGATCGGCGAAGGTGAGGCCCAGGCGCACGCCGGCCATGCCGAACAGTTTCGAGAAGGTGCGCATGACGATCAGATCCTTGCGCCCCGCCACCAGCTTCGCGGCGCTCGGCGCTTCGGAGAAGTGGATATAGGCTTCGTCGATCAGCAGCACCGAATCCTTGGGCTTGTTGGCGAGCAGCCATTCGATGTCGGCCAGCGGCGTCACGGTGCCGGTCGGATTGTTGGGCGTGCAGATATAATAGAGGCCCGCATTGGGATTGGCCGCCAGCATCGCCTTCACGTCGTGACCCGCGCCGGGCGCCTGGGGCGCCTTGGCGATGGGGGCCTTCAGATAATCGGCGGTGCGCCAGGCGGATTCGAAGGTCGGGTCCGCCGTCACCAGCCCCTTGGTCGGCGAGCAGAAGGCGGCGACGGTGCTGACCAGCGGGCCGCCCGAACCGGGCCACAGCATGACGTGGCTTTCGGGAATGCCCTCAACCGATGCGACGGTCTTGACCAGTTCGCCGCGATAATTGTCGGGATCATACCAATTGCCCAGCGCGGCGGCCTTGGCGGCGGCATCGACGCCCGACGGGAAAGGGCCGGTCCAGCATTCGTTGGAACCGATCCGCACCGCGCCGGCGACGCCGCGCGCGGCCTGCTGCTGCGCCAGGGCCGTTCCGCCCAGCAGCGAACTGGCGGCGACGCCAGCGCCGACCAGCGCGGCGACCTCGCCCAGCTGGCGGCGCGAATAGCCGCGTTCCATCAGATCGTCCCTGGCATCCTTGTTCAGCATCATGGTCATGTCGTCCGTCCCCGTTTGCAAGAAGCGCGTCACTCATGGGGAAAGACGAAACGGCGACACATTTCCGCAATGTGCCGCCGCCCGGAATTAAAATTTATATGTGCCGACGATTTGAAAGGCCGGCCCGAGGATCAGGCTTTCCAGACCTTGTCGACCGCCGCGTTGAACGCTTCCATTTCCTCCATGGACCCGACCGATACGCGCGACACATTGGGCCAGATCGGCCAGTTGCGGCCGATCTGCACCTGTTCGGCGAGGATGGCGGCCTGCATTTCCTTGGCCGGCTTTTTGCCCCAATCGACCATGAACATATTCGCCTGGCTGCCGGGAATGACCTTGATCCCCTTGGCCGTGAGGTGGCTGATCGCCTTTTCGCGGGCCGCGACCATTTCGGCACGGCGCGCCTTGATGAGGTCGGCCTGCGCGACCGAGGCGGTGCCGCAGGCCACGGCGGTCATCGGCAACATCGCCGTCACCTGCCCGCCGTCATAGCGCATCATCTTTTCCATCAGCGTGGGGCTGGCGAAGGTGAGGCCAAGGCGCATCCCGGCCATGCCGAACAGTTTTGAAAAGGTGCGCAGGATCAGCACGTCGTCGCGGGTCGCGGCCAGCTTTGCGGCGTTGGGACCGTCGACCCAGTGGATATAGGCTTCATCGACGACCAGGACCGCGTCCTTGGGCTTGTTGTTCGCGAGCCATTCGATGTCGGCGATGGGCGTGACGGTGCCGGTGGGATTGTTGGGCGAGCAGATATAATAGACGCCGGCATTGGGATCGGCCGCCAGCATCGCCTTCACATCATGGCGATAGTCGGGCGTCAACGGCACTTTCGTCACCTTCGCGCCCAGCCAGTCGCCGGTGCGCCAGATCGCTTCATAGGTGGGGTTTGCCGTGACGATGCCGCGCGTGGGCGAGGCATAGGCGACCGCGACCCGGCTCAACGGATCGGACGAACCTGGCCAGGCCAGCACATGGTCGGCCGGGATGCCCTCGACCGCCGAAACGGCGTCGAACAGTTTTTGATGCTCATTGTCGGGTTCGTAGCGATTGCCTTCGTTGACCAGCTTGTAGGCGGCCTCCGCCGCAACCGGGAAGGGACCGGTCCAGCATTCGTTGGCGCCGATCCGCACCGCGCCCTCGACCGGCTTTGCCGCCTGCTGCGCGACGGCGCCGGTGGCGCGCAGCGTCGCGGTCGCCGCGCCCAGCAACGCCGCAGCCTTTGCAAGCTGCCGACGCGAATAGCCGCGATCGAGAAGATCCTGTTCGAAATGGGTGGTAGCGGGTTGCGTCGCCATGGTCCTGTCTCCCTGCGCGCCTTCTGAAAAAAAAGGCCGTTCATCCCGTTTGACGAATGTACAGAATGTTTCCGCCATGCAAATGGCCTGGCTTGTCGAAAGCGCAGCTTTTTTTGCCGCGGCAATCATGCATGAATCTTGGAAAGCGCGCGAGCAATCTGTTAGCGCTCGATCATGCCCAGCACCCCCGCCGCCGCCGCTCGCCAGATCCTCATCCGCCTGCAAGAGGTGATGGCATCGCGCACCAGCGCGCAGGCGAAGCTCAACAAGGTGGTGGAGATTATCGGCGAGTCGCTGTCGAGCGAGGTGTGTTCCATCTATCTGGTGCGCGAAGGCGTGCTGGAACTGTTCGCGACGCGCGGCCTGAAGCAGGAGGCCGTGCATGTCACCCGCATGGCGATGGGCGAGGGGCTGGTCGGCCTGATCGCGACCAATGTCGAGACGCTGAACCTGGACGAGGCGGCGGCGCATCCCGATTTTTCCTATCGTCCCGAAACCGGCGAGGACCGGTTTCACAGCTTTGCCGGCGTGCCGATCGTACGGCGCGAGCGCGCCATCGGCGTCCTGGGCGTACAGCATGTGGAGCCGCGCAAATATGAAGAGGTCGAGATCGAGGCGTTGCAGACGGTCGCCATGGTGCTGTCCGAACTGATCGCCAATGCCGAGCTGGCCGATGACGGTCCGGCCGACGCCAGGGTGGCCGATACCGGTACGACCATGTTGCAGGGATTGCAGCTGGTGATGGGGATGGCGCGCGGCCATGCCGTGTTCCATCAGCCGCGCATCCATGTCGAGCATACGGTCGCGGAAGATACCGAGGCCGAACGGCAGCGCGTCATTTCCGCCTTCGCCAAGATGCGCGAACAGATTGACCGGATGACCGGCGCGGCCGAGTTCGGCACCGAGGGCGAGCATCAGGAGGTGCTCGAGACCTACAAGATGTTCGCCTATGACGAAGGGTGGATCAGGCGGATCAACGAGGCGATCGACAGTGGCCTGACCGCCGAGGCGGCGATCGAGCGGGTGCAGCAGCGCACCCGGATGCGGATGCGCCAGATTGACGATCCGCTGTTGCAGGACCGGATGCATGATCTGGAAGACATGGCCAACCGGCTGTTGCGGATCGTGTCCGGGCAATTGGGGACCGCCGCCACCATGGGGTTGCGACAGGACGCCATCCTGATCGCGCGCAACCTGGGACCGGCCGAATTGCTGGAATATGATCGACGTCGCCTGCGCGGGGTGATCCTGGAGGAAGGATCGCTGACCGCCCATGTCACCATCGTCGCGCGCGCCATGGGCGTGCCGGTGCTGGGGCGCGTGCGCGACGTGCGCCATCAGGTCAATGAAGGCGACCTCATCCTGATGGATGTGGCCGAAAATAGCGTGCTGATCCGCCCGAGCGCCGACATGGACGAGGCGTTCGAGAACCGGCTGCATGTGACGCAGAAGCGGCGCGCGGAATTCGCGGCGATGCGCGACCTGCCTTCGGTCACGACCGACGGGCAGCGGGTCGAGTTGATGGTCAACGCCGGGCTGCGGGAGGATGCGCAGGCGCTGGACCTGGTCGGCGCCGATGGCATCGGCCTGTTCCGCACCGAGTTCCAGTTCCTGGTGTCGGCCACCCTGCCGCAGCGTGAGAAGCAGCAGCGGCTCTACAAGGATGTGCTGGACGCGGCCGGGGATCGGCCGGTCATATTCCGCACGGTCGACATCGGCGGCGACAAGGCGCTGCCCTATATGACCCGCGACGGCGACGAGGAACTGGAGGATAATCCGGCGATGGGCTGGCGCGCGCTGCGGCTGGCGCTGGATCGCGACGGGTTGATGAAGGCGCAGGCGCGCGCCCTGCTGGAGGCGAGCGCTGGCAAGGTGCTGCACGTCATGTTCCCGATGGTGTCGGAACCATGGGAATATGAGCAGGCGCGCGCGTTGGTCGAGCATCAGCGCGAATGGTTGCAGTCGCACAAGAAGAAGCTGCCCATCGCGGTGCGGTATGGCGCGATGCTGGAGGTGCCGGCGCTGGCCGAGGTGCTGGACCTGTTGCTGCCGCAGGTGGATTTCCTGTCGATCGGGACCAATGACCTGACCCAGTTCCTGTTCGCAGCCGACCGCGCCCATCCCAAGCTGGCGGAACGCTACGACTGGTTGAGCATCGCCATATTGCGCTTCCTCGACCGAGTGGTGCGGATGTGTGAAGCGCATCAGGTTCCGGTCGGCGTGTGCGGCGAAATGGGTGGCCGCACGCTGGAGGCGATGGCGTTGATCGGCCTGGGTATTCGCCGCCTGTCGATCACGCCCGCGTCGGTCGGGCCGGTCAAGGCGATGATCCGCACCGTCGATGCGTCCGAACTGCGGGGCGTTATGCGTGACTATCTGGATCATGGCGTGCTGGACATCAGGGCGCGGCTGACGCAGTGGGCGGCCGCGCGGAGCATTGAACTGAGTTGAAGCGGCGGGTGCGGCGTTGACAACGCCCGTCTCGCAATGAGACAAGACCGGTTATCAAGGTCGCGGAGCAGCATGGCAGAAGAATCGGAAGTCGAACCCGGCGCAACGCCGGTGCAAGAGGTGCAACCTGCGACGCCGGGCGCGAAGCTGCGCGTCGCCCGCGAGGCGCAGGGGCTTTCGGTGCAGGATGTGGCAACGCGCACCCGGATCGCCCAACGACAGTTGGAGGCGATCGAGCGCGACGATTATGCCGCGCTGCCGGGCATCCCCTATGCCGTGGGCTTCGCGCGCGCCTATGCGCGGGCGGTGGATGTGGACGAGGTGGCGATCGCGGCCGAAGTGCGGGAGGCCGTCCATGGCTCCGACCTGGGCGCGAACCGTTATGAGGCGTTCGAACCGGCCGATCCCGCCCGCGTCCCGTCGCGTACATTGGCCTGGACGCTGGCCGCCATCGTCCTGCTGCTGGTGGGCGGCTATATCATCTGGCGCACGCAGTTATTCACGCCGCCCAGCAGCGAGGAAATCGCCGCGCAGGAACCAGCCCGGCCCGCCGCCCGCCCGGCCGGCGCCGCCCCTGTGGCGCCCGTGCCGCAAATGGTGGTGTTCACCGCGGTCGATGATGTCTGGCTGCGCATCGTCGATGAAGCCGGGGAACGGCTGAAGGACGGGACGATGAAGAAGGGTGAGAGCTTCACCCTGCCGACCGGCGCGCGCAATCCCACGATCCTGACTGGCCGGCCGCAGGCGTTGAACGTGACCGTCGGTGGCAAGTCGGTGGCGCCGCTGGGCGAAGCGGACCGCACCATCGCCGATGTGCCGGTGAGCGCCGAGGCGCTGCTGGCGCGGGGCGCGCAGGCGCCGGCGGCCACGGCCCGCCCGGCCTTGCGTCCGACCGCGCAGCGGCTTGCGGCGCCCG
>NZ_AYOY01000143.1 GCF_000508185.1 Sphingobium sp. C100
CACGGGCACAAGGATCTTCATTGCTCGCTCCGTATAACTAATGGTCCGACCATTATGTCATGGGGCTGCTTTGTCAATCCCCTTCGGTCCTGCCATTGCGCCTTTCGCGGGGGCGGTTATAGCTTGGTCGTCCCTTCTGGAGCGCACCCCATGGCATCGTCCCCGTCCACCAAGCCCAATTTCGCCCCCATCAGGACGCGACGCGCGTTCGAGGTAATTTGCGAGCAGATCCGCGCGCAATTGGCGGCGGGCACGCTCAAGGCCGGGGACAAACTGCCAGCTGAACGCGAACTGGCGGTGGAGTTTCAGGTCAGCCGCAGCGCATTGCGCGAGGCGCTGCGCAGTCTGGAGGTCGCGGGGATCATCCGCAACGTGAAGGGAGCTAAGGGCGGAGCGTTCGTGCAGACGGCCGAGCCTGACCGGATCGTGCAGGCGATGCAGGACTATGTCCATCTAGGCGATATTTCGCTGGGCGAACTGACCGAGGCACGGTTGGCGTTGCAGGATATCATCGTGCGGCTGGCATGTGCGCGCGCGACGGAGATCGACCTGGCCGAACTGGAGTTGATTGCCGAGCGGACGAAGCGAGAGACGAGCGTAGAGGCGCGCTATGCCTGCGCCGTTGAATATTATGCGGTGCTGGCCCGTGCGACCAAGAATCGCATATTTGGCATCTTCGTGGATTCCTTGTCGGCGATCCTGCATGAATTTGTTCGCGGGCCGGATTATGAGACGTTGCAGCAGTCGCTGATCGAATCCCGTTTCAAGCTGGTGCGGCATTTGCGGGCCAGGAATGAGGAGGCCGCCGTCGCGGAAATGCGCAAGCATCTGGAGCGGGTGCATCGCCATGTCCGCAAGAACAGCAAAGCGGCAGCCAAGGGCTGATTGCCTGCCAGACTCGATTGACCGCCCGGCCATCGTCATGCAATAGGTAGGACCATTGAATATTTGGTCGACAGGTAGGTTGAGGATATGGCGGAAAATTCCACGGCAGCGATGACGGGCGCGCTGGACGGCGTGCGGGTGCTGGATTTCACCAGCGTCATGGCGGGACCGTTCGCCACCCGGATGCTGGCCGATCTGGGCGCGCAGGTCATCAAGGTGGAGTCGCTGGAGGGCGATCAGGTGCGTGCGCGGCCGCCAAAGCGGGACGGTTTCAGCGCCTATTTCGGCAATCTGAACGCGGGCAAGCAGTCCATCGCCTGCAATCTCAAATCGCCGGAGATCGTTGCGATCATCAAGCAACTTGTGGCCACTTGCGACGTGCTGGTGGAAAATTTCCGGCCCGGCGTGATGCAGCGCTTCGGGCTGGATTTCGCGGCCCTGGCGGCGATCAATCCGCGGCTCATCTACTGTTCCATCTCCGGCTATGGCCAGACCGGGCCGAAGGCGCTGCACCCGGCCTATGCGCCGGTGATTCATGCCGCCAGCGGGTTCGACATGGTCAATCTACGCTATCAGGACGGGGCGGATCGGCCCGCGACCAGCGGCATCTTCATTGCCGACGTGCTGGGCGGCACCCATGCGTTCGGCGCGATCCAGGCCGCGCTCTACCAGCGGGAGCGGACCGGGCAGGGGCAGCATATCGACCTGTCTATGCTGGAAGCGATGGTCGGGATGCTGGTGTTCGAAACGCAGGAAGCACAGTTTCCCGGCGACGCGCGGCGGCCGCTCTATACGCCGCTCAAGACCAGCGACGGCTTCATCATGGTGGCGCCGACCTCGCCGCGCAATTTCGAGCAGCTGGCCGAGGCGGTTGGCCATCCCGAATGGCGCGACGATCCGCGGTTTCGGACCAATGCGGATCGCAATGCCAATTGGGCGACCTTGCTGGCGCTGACCGAGGAGTGGACGATGGAGCGCGACGCGGAGGAGGCCGAGGCGATCCTGTCGCGCCATGGCGTGCCATGCGCCCGCTATCGTGACATTGACGAGGTGCTGGACGACCCGCAACTGGCGGCGCGCGGCGCCTTTGCGCAGGTGAGCGATGGGGCCGGGACATTCAAGGTGCCCAACCCGCCCTTTCACATGAGCGGATCGCGGGTCGAGGCACGCGATTATGTCGCGCGCCTGGGGCAGGACGCGGGAGACGTGCTGGCGGGGATCGGCGTCAACGCGGATGCCGTCGCGGCGTTGCGGGCCAGCGGCGATCTGGGGTGAACGCCCGTTTGTGAAAATTGCGAAGTTCACACCGTTACTGGCAACGCATTTGCGTGGACGCGGATCCGTGGCGTGGATTTCGCTATAGGCGATTTTTTGCAAAGTCAGCCGCGCCCATGTGCGGACGGGCAGGGTGAAGGCGGACGGTTGGAAAGAGCCAAGGGGCGTATGGCATGAATTTGGGGGTGTAGGACAGGGGGTGAGTGAGTCCGGCTACCAGCGCTGCCAATCCGCTTTTGCGCGTAGGCCTGCCTCGATCTGATGAAAGCTTTCGTTCGCCCATGGACAAGTGATGGGCTGCTTGTCTTTCAAATCTGGCTTTCTTTTAGCGGTCATTCTGCTCAGCGAGAATGTCCATTGCCAAAATTTTATTTTATCCGGGAGAAGGAAAATGCGGTCAGGCAGGAGCGAAAATGGGCACCAGCATATGTTCGATAGCTTTATCCGCCCATTCGGTTTCGTTCACCTCAACCCCTGAGAGTCGAGCGATCAGTTCCGGGTTGCCGAATGTTATCAGCGCGGCACCGATAAGTGTGAAATAGGCCATGACGGGCGGCGCACCCGCAAGTCGGCGTTGCGCCTGCAACCCGTTGAACAGAGGTTCAAGGAGTCGCCAAACTGGTTGGCCGAAATTGGCGACCACCCATTCGTGGCGGGCTGACAGAACAGAAAATTCCTGAAGCATCAGGCGCGTAAGGCGCGGATTGGACGCGAAGGTCCGCAGGAAACCGGGCAAAACCCCATGTGCGGTAGCGACGGGGTCAGCCAGCGCATCAGGCGTCAGATGCGCCATGAGATATGTCTCGCCCTGGCGTGCGAATGTTTCGATAACCTGTTGCCAAAGCGCCATTTTGGAGGGGAAGTAATAGGCAAGGTGGCCTTGCTCGATCCCCGCTGCCGCCGCTATCGCGCGCGTACTGGCCCCTTCAAAGCCCTGATCGGAAAAAACACGCAGCGCCGCGTCCAGTAGGAGTCGTCGATTTTCCCGACCATCATATCGGGCGGGACTGACGTCCTTTGGCTGCGTCTTCCCTTTGCTCATGCGTCCCGTCTGCCGGTCCCGCAAGTCCAGTGCAAGGGTCAAGTTTGTCGATTGACAAATATCTTGGTCATGTGACAAACAATGGGACCGACAAAATCTGACATTTTTGGGAGAAGGCGATGTACCCGCTTGCCGTTGATCAACCCTATCCGCGCAACCAATGGTGGGTCGCCGCCTACGCGTCGGAACTGGGGCGGGCGTTGCTGGCTCGGGACATTCTGGGGGAGCCGGTGCTGTTCTATCGCACCGAAAACGGTGATCCGGTTGCCTTGGCGGGGATCTGTCCCCATCGCTCTTTCCCTTTGGAGCGCGGGCGGCTGATTGGGGATGCCGTGCAATGTGGGTATCACGGCTTTACTTTTGGTGCTGACGGGCACTGCCAGTTCGTGCCCAGCCAGAAGAATGCGCCGCAAAAATCAGCCCTGCGCCGCTACCCGCTTGTGGAACGAGGCAATTTGGTGTGGATATGGACCGGACAAGAAAATCTTTCCGATCCCAGTCTGATTCCCGATATGGAAGCCATCGGGCCTGGCAATCCCGACTGGGTCGTCGAACAGCATCCGCTTGCCACCGTCAATGCCCGTTACACGCTTTTGATCGAAAATCTGCTCGATCTCAGCCATGTGACCTTCATTCATGCCAACACCATTCCGGGCGGTGGCAAGGTAGTAGAAATTCCGGTCACGCTGGCCGAGACCGAGCGCAGCCTTATAGTTGAGCGCCACGGTCGGGATCTCCCGCTCAATCCGTTGATCCAGATGCAATTCCCCGATCAGCAAGGGCCGGTCCATCAGCAGTTCGACGCTGAATATATCGGCCCCTGCGTGATCCGCACCGGTGGTGCTATCAGCGACGCAGCCAGTGGCGTAGTGCTGGGCACCCAGAATTTTCTGCACATGATCACGCCTGCATCGCCGACCCGGCTGCACTATTTCGTGAATACCGCACGCAATTTCGGACTCGATAATCCAGCCCTGACTGCGATCAACCTGGGAATGGGCATGCGCATCCAGCCTGAAGACATCGACGCAATCGAAACCATCGAAGCCGTGCTGCAATCGGGCGCGATGTTGCCGACGGAGATCAGCGCACGGATCGACAACGGAGCGCTGAAAGTTCGCCGCCGGTTGGAAACCCAGATTTTGGCCGAGATGACCTGAGGTTGATTGGATTGCCTGGGGTCACAGAATCATGTGATCGTTAACGCTGATTAGTTGAGATCATCCCTGATGTTCAGGGACGTCCGCTTCCACATGCGCCTTAAATGCGATCGAGTGGCGATAAGTTGGCGCAACCCGGTCACTCGGGCGGGATGCGCTCTCACGCCTCCCGCCCTCATGCATTATCGCAGCAATTCCCGCGCGATGGTGTTCTTCTGGATTTCCGACGACCCTTCGTAGATCCGCGTGATGCGGATGTCGCGATAGAGCCGCTCGACTGCGAAGCCGCGGCAATAGCCCGATCCGCCGAAGATCTGGACCGCCGTATCGACCGTGCGGCTCCCCGCTTCGGTGGCGAACAGCTTGGCCATGGAAGCGAGTTCGCGCTTCTTTTCGCCCTGATCGTAGCGCCAGCAGGCGTCGAGCAGGATCAGGCGGGCGGCGCGCATGTCGGTCGCCATGGTGGCGATATAGTGGCGGATCGCCTGGAAGTCGGAGATGACGCCGCCGAAAGCGGGGCGGACCTTCGATTCCTCGATCGCCAGTTCCAGCGCATATTCGCCCATGCCAACGGCAGTGGCGCCGACATTCATGCGGCCCTCGTTCAATCCTTCGAGCGCATAGTGGAAGCCGCGACCTTCTTCACCCAGCAGCGCGTCGGGCGGCAGCTGACATTCGTCGAACGTCAGTTCATAGACGCCGGGCGTCGCCGTGCCCATCAGTTCGATCGTGCCGGTGACGCTGAACCCCGGCGTGTCGGCGGCCATGAGGAAGGCGGAAATGCCGCCGCGCGGCCCCGCTGCCTTGTCCGTATAGGCGTAGACGATCACATATTTGGCGTTCTTGCCGTTGGAAATATAGGTTTTGCTGCCGTTGATGACCCAGCCGTCGGCATTGCGGGTCGCGGTGGTGCGCATCGAACCCGGATCGGACCCGCTGTTCGGCTCCGTCAAGGCAAAGGCGATGGGGATTTCCCCGGTACACATGCCGGGCAGCAGCGCTTCGCGCTGGGCTTCGGACGCGTGGTACATGATATTCTTGGCGCCCGGCCCCATCAGCGGGCGCAATTCGGTCCAGAATTGGGGGGGGAGGCGGGCAAGTTCGATCTGCACCGCTGCCTGCGCAAGCGCGCCAAGGCCCAGGCCGCCATATTGTTCGGGCAGCGCCATCCCGAAATAGCCATTGTCCACCAATGTCTTGCGCACGATGGGCGGGACTTTGCCGGTCGCCTGAAATTCCGTTTCATGGGGTAACAGGTCGCGCACGATGGCGCGGGTGACATCGCAAAATTCCTTGATGTCGTCGGGCAGTTCAAAATCCACGTTGTGCCTCCTTCTCATCCGAATCCCTGGCGACGCGGAGCGCGCCTCTTGGCAATGGTCCTACCATTAGCATAATGGTCAGTCCATTAAATTTTCAGGCATATTGGCGCGGCGGACATGATCCTCTAGAAGCAGGATGCGCGGGACGCACCCACAGGTCGCAGGCGCAGGGTAACAAGAGTAAGCGGCATGGCGACCGATCCGTTCGACCTCAATCTGCGGCACCTGCGCGCGCTGCTGGCGATCCGCGAACATGGCAGCATTACCGCCGCCGCCGACATAGTCAGCCTGTCGCAGCCCGCGCTGACGCAGGGGCTGGCGAAGCTGGAGCGGCAGTTCGGCTATACATTTTTCGAACGGCGGTCGGGCGGGATGGTGCCAACGCCGATGGGCGAGATCGTTATAGAGCGCGCGCGCGCGGCGCTGGACCATTTGTCGCAGGCGGCCAAGGGGCTGTCGGGCGTGTTTCAATATCCCGAACGGCTGATGACGATGACGCAGCTGCGCGCGTTCCTGGCGCTGGCGGAAGCGGGCAGTTTTGCCGCGGCTGCGCATGGCGGCACGCTGTCGCAGACGGCGGTGCATCGCGCGGTCGGCGACCTGGAGCAGATGATCGGCGGCAAGCTGGTCGAGCGGCGCGGGCGGGCGGTGTGGCTCAATCCGGCGGGCAAGCGGCTGGCGCGCGGCACACGACTGGCGGTGGCGGAAATCGTCGCGGCGCTGGCCGACATCGGGCGGGACAGCGGCAGCGGGAGCGAGTTGATCGCGTTCGGCGCGCTGCCGCTGGCGCGTCCCTATCTGGTGCCGGCCGCCATGGCGCGGATGACGCGCGATCAGCCGCGCGCGGCGTTCAAGGTGCTGGAGGGCAGTTGGCGCGAACTGGTCGAGCCGCTGCGCGACGGGGTGATCGACATGATCGTCGGCGCGCTGCGCCCCTATGAGATTGCCGACCTCTACCAGTTGCCGCTGTCGGAGGATCGGCTGGTGATCGCGGCGGGCAGCCAGCATCCGCTGGCGGGGCTGGACAAGCCGACCATGGAACAGCTGGCATCCTATCCCTGGATCGTGGCGCCGGCCAATTCGCCGCTGCGCGAACAATGGGAGAAGTTGTTCGGGGAAGGGCCGCCATCCGTTACGCCTCCCGCAACGCCGATCGAGTGCGGGTCGGTGATGATTATCGGGCGGCTGCTGACCGATGGCGATTTCCTGACATTATTGTCGCCCGACCAGGTGGCGTTGCAGATCCGCAGCGGGTTGTTGGCGCAGGTCGGGCCACCGCTGGAGGGCACGAAGCGCGTGGTCGGGATCACGACGCGGCGCAGCTGGCGGCCGACCGCGACGCAGCGGCGCTTTCTCGACATGCTGGCCCAGGCGGCGGCGGGCGAGCGACCGGAGGCCGGGCAGCAGGACTTGCGCGAGTCGGGCTGGGTGTAAGCCCTCGTCATGTGCTTCCGCACGATGCTCTAGCGGATCGGTCGAAATGCGCGGCGCAGTTCGTCCACGAACAGGGCGGGTTGTTCGAAGGCGGCAAAATGGCCGCCCCGGTCGACATCGTTCCAATAATAGAGATTGTGCATGCAGCGCTCCGCCCAACTGCGCGGGGCGGCATAAATGTCCCTGGGAAAGATGCTGCAGGCGGTGGGAAGGTGCAACTGCGTGGCGCCGAACCCGCCGTGGAAGCTCTCCCAATAGAGCCTGGCCGACGAGGTGGCCGCATTGTTCAGCCAGTAGAGCATGATGTTGTCGAGCATCTGGTCATAGGTCAGCACGCGGAGCGGCTGGCCGTCGCAATCCATCCAGCTCCAGAATTTCTCGTAGATCCAGATTGCCTGACCCACGGGGGAATCGGCCAGTCCATAGCCCAGCGTCTGCGGGCGGGAGGCCTGTTGATCGGAATAGCCACCGTCCCAGCGCGCATAATCGGCAAGCGCGTCGAGCATCGCCTGCTCGGCGGGACTGGCATCGTCATAGGGTCCATCGGGCAGCACGAGCGGCAGATTGAGATGGATAGCGGCGAGGCCTTCTGGCTGCTGCACGCCCATCGCCGTCGTCACCGCCGCACCCCAGTCGCCGCCCTGTGCGACATAGCGATCATATCCCAGCCGGGTCATGAGCTGATGCCAGGCGCGGGCGATGCGCTGGACGGTCCACCCCGGCTGCGTGGGCTTGGCGGAAAAACCGTATCCGGGCAGGCAGGGGATCACCAGATGGAAGGCGTCCGCCGCCGTGCCGCCATGGGCGACCGGATCGTGCAAGGGATCGATGGTCGCCAGAAATTCGATGATCGAGCCTGGCCAGCCATGCGTCAGGATCATCGGCATGGCGTGGGCATGGGGCGAACGGATGTGCAGGAAATGGATGTCCAGCCCATCGATGTTCGTCAGGAATTGCGGATAGGCGTTGAGCGCCGCTTCACAGCGGCGCCAGTCATAATGGTTGCGCCAATGATCGACGAGCCGCTGGGCTTCCTCCAGCGGAACCCCTTGCGACCAGTCGCCGACGGTTTGCGCATCCGGCCAGCGAACCAGGTCGAGCCGGGCGCGCAAATCGTCCAGTTGCCCTTCATGGATGTCGATCGTGAACGGTCTGATGCTTTCGTCCATGGGCGCTCTCCAGTTCAGGCTTCGCTTCTTTTCCGGTCAGTCCAGATTGATCCAGACCGCCTTGGTTTCCAGATAATCCTCGATATGGTGGGGACCGGATTCCCGGCCGAAGCCACTCATGCCATAGCCGCCGAAGGGGACGCCGGGGTCGAGCATCTGGTAGCAATTGACCCACACCGAACCCGCGCGGATGCCGCGCGCCATGCGGTGGGCGGTCGCCAGATCGCGGGTCCACACGCCGCTTCCCAGGCCGAATTCGGTCGCGTTGGCGCGCTGGAGCACCTCTTCGATCGTGTCGAAGGCGAAGCTGGACAGGACGGGGCCGAAAATTTCCTCGCGCGCGATGGTCATGCCATCGTTCACGTTGTCGAAGATGGTCGGCTGGATGAAGAAGCCGCCGTCATAGCCGGTCCCGGTCATCCGCGCGCCGCCCACCAGCGCGTTCGCGCCTTCGGTGACCGCTCCGTCGATGAAGCCCAATATTTTGTCCATCTGGACGAGAGAGACGACCGGTCCCATCTGGGTTTCGGGGTCCAGCGGATCGCCGACCTTGATCGTCCTGGTGAAGGCGGCAAGGCGTTCCATGAACTCCTCGCGGATCGAGGACTGGACGAACAGGCGCGTGCCGGCCGAGCATATCTGGCCGGCATTGGCGAAGACGGCCATGGCGGCAGCGGGCACGGCCTTGTCGAGATCGGCGTCGGCGAACACGATGTTGGGCGACTTGCCGCCCAGTTCCACCGTTACCCGCTTCATCGACGCGGCGGCGGCATGAAGGATTTTTTCGCCGACGCCGGTAGAGCCGGTAAAGGCGATCTTGTCGACGCCCGGGTGGCTGGAGAGCGCCGCGCCTGCATCGCCAAGGCCAGTGAGGATGTTGATGACGCCTTCGGGGACACCGGCTTCAAGGCAGAGTTCGCCAAAGCGCAATGCGGACAAAGGCGTCTGTTCGGCGGGCTTCATGACGAGCGTGCAGCCGGTGGCGAGAATCGGCCCGGCCTTCCACACCGACATGCCGATCGGCCCGTTCCACGGGTTGATCGCCGCGACCACGCCGATCGGTTCCTTGAGCGTGTGGGAGAGGACGTCGCCCATGGCGCTGTTGTCGATCGTGTCGCCCGCGATGAGCGTTGCCTGTCCGGCATAATAGCGCAGCAGCGCCACCGCGCGCGCCTTGCCCATGAAGGTGCGGCTATAGGGCGCGCCAAGGTCCAGCGTGTCGAGCATCGCCAGTTCCTCGAAATGCTGTTCCACCAGATCGGCGAGGCGCAGCATGATGCGCTGGCGCTCCACCGGCTTCATCGCTCGCCATGGCCCTTCGAGAGCGGCGCGGGCGGTCTTGACTGCGCGATCGACATCTTCCGCGCCGCCCTGCGCCACGGTGGCGAGCAATTCGCCGGTCGCCGGGTTGCGGGTTTCGAAGCGCTTGCCCGACAGGGCGGGGACGCGCTGCCCGCCGATCAGCATGTCCTGATGCGGCCGGTCGAGCAGGGCGGGGCGGGGCGGAATGGTCATCATGGTCATGGATAGTCTCCCAGGCCGCGGTCAGGCGGCGATGTTCGATGTGACGGCGTCTTCCAGGATGAAGCGCGCGGCGCGCTGTGCGATCATCATGGTCGGGGCGGATGTGTTGCCGCTGATGATGTCGGGCATGACCGACGCATCGACGACGCGCAGGCCCGATACGCCGCGCACGCGCAGGCGTCCGTCCACTACCGCCATGGGGTCGCTGTCCGGCCCCATCTTGCAGGTGCCGGTCGGGTGATAGGCGGTATTGACGATCTTGCGCAGGGCAGTGTCAATTTCGCTGTCGCTTTGATATTGGGCGCCCGGTTCGATTTCCGCGCCCGTCATGGCGGCCAGCGCGGGTTGAGCGAAGATGGTGCGGCACGCGCGGAAACCGGCGATCAACGTCTGCATGTCATGAGGATCGGCGAAGAAATTAGGGTCGATGACCGGCTTGTCCTCCGGCCGGTTGCTGGCCAGACGCACCGACCCCATGCTTTTGGGGCGTAGCAACTGGATGAGGCCCATATAGCCATGGCGGCGAGGGACCGACCGCGCATCTAGCTTCAGCCCGGCAAGGAACGTGATTTGAATGTCGGGGCGGCCGGAACCATCGGTGCACAGGAAACCGCCAGCTTCCGCGACATTGGACGCCAGCATCCCTTCGCGCTTCATCAGATATTTGAACGGGCTGGCGAGCAGGCGCGGCAGAACCTTGGCCGATACGGCATAGGATTCCGCCGATGGATTTTCCATGGCGACATGGACGGTGGGGTGATCCTGCAAATGCGCGCCGACGCCGGGTAGATGATGAACGAGTTTGATCCCCATGTCGCGCAGATGGTCCTGCGGTCCGATGCCCGACAGCATCAGCAATTGCGGCGAGTTGATCGCACCGGCGCACAGGATGATTTCCCGCCGCGCGCTGACCGTGCTGCGTGCCCCGTCCTTTTCTATCTCAAGCCCAACGGCGCGCCCCCGGTCGAACAGGATGCGGCGGACCATGGTTTCGGACATGACGGTCAGGTTGGCGCGATCCAGCGCCGGGTGCAGGAAGGCGCGCGCGCTCGACAGGCGGGTGCCATTGCGCTGGTTGAGGTCGTAGCGGCCAAAGCCGTCCTGGCGCTCCCCGGCAAAATCATCGTTGCGATGATGCCCGGCTTCCACCGCCGCATCGACGATGGCGCTGGAAACCGGGTTCCAGCTTTTCGGCTTCTGCACATCCAGTTCGCCGCCCTTGCCATGCCATGGCTTGTCGGGACCGGCATAGTTTTCGATTGCCTTGAAGGCGGGCAGGACATCGTTGTAGGCCCAGCCTTCATTGCCCGCATTGGCCCAGGCGTCATAATCGGCCTTTTGCCCGCGAATATAGACGCCGCCATTGATGGCGCTGCACCCGCCAAACAGCTTGCCGCGTGGAAAGTTGATGGTGCGGTTGTTGACGGCGGCGTTCCCGGTGAGCGCCTGTTTCCAATTATATTTGGCGTGCGGCAACAGGAAGATGTTGCCCACCGGCATGGCGGTCTTGATGTTGACCGGCCATTTCCTGTCCGATGGTCCCGCCTCTATCAGCGCGACGCGGTTGGCTGGATCGGCGGAAAGGCGGTTGGCCATCAGGCTGCCGGCCGAGCCGGAACCGATGACGATATAGTCGAAGCTGTCCATCGCGTTATTGGCGCTCATATATGTGCATCCTTACGGCCGAGCGCGGGCACATGGCCCCGCACAGCTATGAAACCCAGGGCGTTCACCAGCATCAAGGCGGCCAGCGCGCCGAAGAAGCCGAGATTGCCGCCGTTGATCAGAATCGCCCCGGCCACTGCGCTGACGATTGCGCCGACGCGGCCGGCCGCGCCCATGAGGCCAAGGCCCCGGGCGCGCAGGCCGGTCGGGAAGGCGTGGGCGCCCACCGCGAACATGGCCGATTGTGCCGCGCTGGCGAACAGGCCGAGCGCGCCGAGACAGGCGAGGACAGCAACCTCATTGCGTGCGCCACTGATGGGGAGGAGAGCCAGGGTAGCGCAGACGCCCGCGCCGACGACCGCCATCAGGATCAGCACCGGGCGCGATCCGAAGCGGATGATCGCCAGGCTGGCGATCATCGCGCCGATCGTGCCGCCGATGTTGAAGCTGGTGAGGCCAAGGCTGGCGGTCTGAAGGCCGAAGCCGGCGCTGGTCAGCATGGTCGGCGCCCAGTTGAACATGAGATAGATCATGAACATGCCGGAGAACATCGCGACCGACAGCGCCAGCGTATCGCGCAGCAGCGTCGCGCCGAACAGATTGCGCATCGGTTCGTAGCGCGGTGCTTCCCCAGCGGCGACCGGGACATAGGCGGCGGATGCGGGATCTGGATGACCGATGCGACGGAGGATGCGGTCCAGTTCGGCGGCGCGGCCGGGCCGTTCGGCGAGATAGCGGGGGGATTCGGGCAGCACGAACCAGAGCCAGGTGACGAAGACCATCGTCACCGTGCCGCCAATGTAGAACAGCCAGCGCCAGCCCAGGTCGGGCAGGATCAATGCGGCGGCGATCCCTCCCAATATTCCGCCGATGGACACGCAGACCACGCCGAAAGTGACGGCGACGCTGCGCCAGCGAATGGGCGTGAATTCCGCGATCATGGCGCTGGCGGTGCCTGGGACGCCGCCCAGCCCGACGCCCGCCAGGGTCTTGAGCGCGGCGACCTGCCACAAAGCGGCGGAAAAGCCGGTGAGTAGCGTCGCAACGCCAAAAATCGCAACCCCGATGATGAGCGCCCCGCGCCGTCCGAAACGGTCGCCGACCCAGCCCGACGTCAGCGTGCCAATGCCCATGCCGACAAAGCCCAACGCAAAAACGGAGCCGAGCGCTTCGCGGCCGATGCCCCATTCCTGGAGCAGCGACGGCGCTGCTAGGCCGAGCATCTGATTGTCCAGCCCGTCGAGAATGACAGTCGCGGCGATCATGAGGACCGACCAGATCTGGTATGACGACAGGGGCAGGTCGTCCAGCATACCCCGTGGGCTGCTGCCTTCTAGTGGGACGACCGCCAAGACATTCTCCTCATCTTCGGGCCGTTAGCGGCCGCTGCATTCGTTTCGCGACGTGCAATTGAAAAACCGGAATATAGCAATCAGATGTCGAGCACGAGGTTCGCCGTCTTCGATCCCGAACAGCAAACCATGATCGACGTGTTGGCGGCCTTGTCCTCATCGGTCAGGAAATGGTCGCGATGGTCGGGGATGCCGTCCAGCACCTTGACCTCGCAGGTGCCGCAAATTCCCTCCGAACAGGCAAAGCCGATATTGACGCCAGCGCTCAGCAAGGCGTCGAGCATCGTCTCGCCTTCCTCGACGGTGATGGTCTTGCCGCTTTTGGCCAGTTCCAGCGTATAACCGCCCTCGGTCGCCATTTCGGTTTCGGCGGAAAAATATTCGATATGGGCGTGGCCCTTGGGCCGGTCACAATTGGTGGCGAGGAAAGCGTCGAGCATACCGGTTGGACCGCAACAATAGAGATGCGCGTCTGCGGGCGCGGCGGCGCAGATGGCCTTGAGGTCGAGACGGCGGCCACCGGGGATGCCGTCATAGGCGATCTCGACCTGGTCATAGTCCGACAGGCGATCGACATAGGCGGCGCGCTCCGGGGAGGCGGCGACATAATGGAGTTCCCAGCTCCGCCCCAGTTTTTCCAGGCGCGCGATCATCGGCAGCATCGGCGTGATGCCGATCCCGCCGCCGATCATCACGGTGTGGCTGGCATCCTCCACCATCGGGAAATTATTCTTTGGCTCGGAAATTTCGAGGATCTGACCAACCTGCCATTTTTCATGGATGTGGCGCGATCCGCCCCGACCGTCGATGGCGTGATGAACGGCGATCTCATAATAGCCGCGGATCGCGGGATCATTGACGAGCGAGTAGCTGCGCGCGAGGCCCGGCGACAACTGGACATCGACATGCGCGCCCGGATCGAAGGGCGGCATCAGCCCACCGTCGACGGGTTCGAGGATGTAGCTGTTGATGCCTTCGGCTTCCCAGCGGATATTCTTTAGTCGTGCGCGCATCACCCTCTCCGTCCGGTGCGATGCGTCTCTTGGCAGGGCCGGGGCGCCATGGATCGGCGGACCGGACAAACCGCAATGCGTTTCGTCACCTCTATCATCCTTGTCCGAGGAACCGGGGCATGGATCGCCCCGGCCCTTATTTGCATCTCATTCAGCCGCTTCGACCTTGTCGGGCCAGCGCACCGCCTTGGCCAGCGCCGATTCATAGGCGTTGGCGAGCGTATCGTTGGGGTCGTGCAGGAACGACCCGGCACGCGCCCGGTAGAAGATACTGGGATCTTCGATCCCCGGCGGCAGCGTGCCCTTGTTCGCAAGCGCGCGGGCGGCCAGCAGAACGCGCCGGCGGACGCGGGCGATCATCTGGTCGGTCGGCGCCAGATTTTCGAAGCTATGGTCGGTGATCGGCCCCATGCTTTCGGTCACGGCCTGGTCCTGCATCGTGATGTTGGGGATGCCTGTGAACTGGGTGCCGTTGCGCTGGGATTCGCGGTCGATCGCCCAGTCGTTCTTTTCGCTGTCGGGCGAACGCCAGCGGCCATACCAGTCGGTCGTGTTGGGCGCATATTCGAGCGGCGCGAACAAAGGCGTGCCGTCCCTGAGCGTCGAGGTATAGGCCGGGTTGCCCGCATCCACGCCGCAGGTGATGTCGAACAGCATCGAATGTTCGTCGTCCATCGGCACCCAGGCGCGCGCAATGGCGCGGGTGGCGAAGCGGTTGTTGGGCGTCTGCGTCCAGAACGGGAACATATAATGCGCGACGCGCCAGCTCATCTGGCCATCGTCGTTCGGGCGATAGCCGCCATACATGACGCCCCAGTCGGCCTGCGCGACTTCATAGTCGGGTGCGCGGTTGAGGACGGTCGGGCGCATCGGATGATCCTCATCCAGATCGTCCGCCTCGATCGAGCCGACATGGAGGAAGCCGACATGGCTGGTGTCGATGTCGCCTTCGAGCGCCTGGAGCCAGTTGCAATCACGTTGCAGGCACCAGATTTCCGCGTCGGGGTGCATCGTCGCCTCGATTTCAGGCAGCGGCGGCGGGGCGGACTGGTTCTCGCCCATGTAAACCCAGATCAGGCCATTGGCTTCGTGCGTCTTGTACGCCTTGGCATGGACCTTTTCCTTGAAGTCCATGCGGGCGGGGACCGAAGGCATATCGACGCACTTGCCGTCGACGTCGAATTTCCAGCCATGATAGACGCAGCGTATGCCGTTCTCCTCGTTACGGCCGATGAACAACGATGCGCAGCGATGTGGACAGCGATGGTCCATGATGCCGACCCGGCCGCTGCTGTCGCGAAAGGCGATCAGCTTTTCGCACAGGATCATCAGGCGCACCGGATCGCCATCGGCCTTCACTTCCGATGACAGGCAGGCGGGCAGCCAATATTGGCGCATCATCGTGCCCATGACCGTGCCCGGGCCTACCCTGGTCATGTCGGCGCTATCAGTGGACTGCATGGTTTTTCAGCCTCTTCCTTGCTTCTCGTTATCGGCACCGGCTTGAATCGACGCCGACACCATTCCCTATTGCTGACTAGAGGTTCAAGCCTATACGCCCCAATCGGAATGTGGTCGGACCATTCAATAACCGGGACGATGCTATTGCACCCCGCCATCTTTTACTGCTTCACGGGGTTCAGGCGGCATCAAGCCGTGTTGTTGAGGGAGAGTCCGGTAATGCCTTTCAGTTTCAAAACATCCTCCGCGCTGAGCACGATTGCGGCGATGATGGCCATATCCCCCGCCATGGCGCAGGCCGATCAGGCCGCTCCGGCGCAGGACGCAGCGCCGCAGCAGGCGATCTTCCCCGAAGATATTGTCGTCACCGCCGAACGCCGCGAATCAACTGTGCGCGAGGTGCCTTTTTCCATCGCCGCCTTTGGCGGTGAACTGCTACGTGAGGCGCAAGTCTATAGCCCCGCCGCTTTGACGCAGCAGATGCCGGGCATCACCGTCAACACCGCCGACAAATCGCTGTCGATCGTTGCGATCCGCGGCAATGTATCGACCTTCCGCACCGCGACGCTGGACACGCCGGTCGCCTATTTCATGGACGACGTCTATTATGTGTTCAATAATGACCTGAACGCCAATTTCTACGACACGGACCGGGTCGAAGTGTTGCGCGGGCCGCAGGGCACCTTGTTCGGGCGCAATGTCGTAGGCGGTGCAATCGCGGTCATCACAAACAATCCCGAATTCGGTGACGATTATTTCGCTCAGATCACCGGCGGCAATGGTGGCTTTGTACGGACCGAAGGGATGCTGAACGGCACGCTGGTCGAGGACAAGATCGCCGGGCGCTTCGCGTTCAGCACCGAACATAGTGACGGGCTGATCGATACGCCTAACCAGTCGGGCAGCTATGGCAAGTCGGACAGCTATTCGGCGCGCGGCAAATTGTTGTTTCAGCCGTCCGATACGCTTAAGATCGTCCTGTCGGGCGACTATAGCTATACCAAGGGCAATGGCGGCGCCATCCAGCTTGGCATTGGCGGCAATCAGGTCATTCCAGATACATTCGGCGCCTATAGCGACGACGAATGGACCAATAACGACTTCGTGTCGTCGCCCTATCAACAGCGGTTGCGCGGCGGCTATCTGCGCGGCGACCTCGACCTGCTGGGCGGCACGCTGACGTCGATCACCGGCTATCGCATGAACGACAGCCGCGCGATCAACGACGACGTGCCGGTCGGAACGGTCGTGCCGGTGTTCGACCGTCGTCAGGTCGTGAAGAACCGCAGCTTCACGCAGGAAGTTCGCTTCGCCTCGGCGCCGGGTCGCTTCTCCTATGTCGTCGGCGCCTATTTCCTGTCGGCCGATGTATCGACCACCAATATCTTCTTTTACAGCCCGCTGCCTGGATCGGCCGTCAATGCGAGCGTGCGGCGCAATCCGGACGTGACCAACATCACCCGCGAGCAATCGGGCAATGTCCGTAGTCTGGCTGTGTTCGGCGAAGCAACCTTCGAGATTACCGACAAGCTGGCCGTGGTGGCTGGCGGACGTTACACGTCGGACCGCAAGAAGATCGACTATCACGCCTTCTCGACCACGGACGCAGGCGCCATCCCCGGCTTCGGTTTCCCCGGCGAAGTGTTCGCGTCGGGCGGCAAGACCTGGAACGCCTTCACGCCGCGCTTCACGATCAAGTTCGAGCCGATGGACAAGGTCAACATGTATGCGACCTATGCCAAGGGCTTCAAGTCGGGCGGCTTCGTCGACAATGCCTATCTCAATCCGACCATTCCGCTGGAACCGGAAAAGGCTGAAAATTATGAAATCGGCGCAAAATCCCGCCTGTTTAACAACAAGCTGGACCTGAACCTCGCGCTGTTCCACCAGACGACCAAGAATCTCCAGAATTTCTCCGGTGCTGGCGGTATTGCACACACCTATAACGGCACGCTCAAGATGAAGGGGCTGGAGGTCGAATCTGTTATCCGACCGGTCGAGGATTTACGGCTGACTGCAAATTATACGCATCTGGTGGGCAAATATACGGAGCTGCGTGATCCGCTGGTGAACCTGGACTATTCGGGTAATCCGGCCAAGTTCGCGCCGCGCGACAGCTTCACCGTTGGCGCCGCCTATACCGGCCGGCTGGGCAATGGCGCGACGCTGACGCCGCAGGCGGACTTCAACTTCTCCACGCGCATTTCGACCGACGACGCCAATACGCTGCGGCTATACGATAATCTGCATCGCGATACGCGCGGCCGGACGCTGAACGCGCGGCTGAACTATGAGACTGCCGATGGCCGTTTCCAGATCGGCCTGTGGGGCAAGAATCTCACCAATAATTATCAGATCGTGAATGCGGACGACATCACGGCCTTCCTGGCTGTGCCGGGCAACGGCACGACCTATTGGAAAATCTTTACCAATACGCCGCGGACCTATGGCCTCACGCTGTCGATCCGCCGCTGAACGCTTCGGGGCGGGGAGGAGCGATCCTTTCCGCCCAACTATTGCAGGATGACTCGATGACCGACCAATTCACGCTGCCTGCCAATGGCAGCTTTTCCTTTGCGGGACGGACCGCGCTGGTAACCGGCGGCGGACGCGGCGTGGGCGAGGCGGTGGCGCGCGAAATTCATGCCGGTGGCGGGCGCGTGGCCGTAAGCGACGTGGACATAGACGTGGCGCAGGCGGTGGCGGTCTCGCTCGATCCCTCGGGCGAGACGGCTATCGCATTGACGCTGGACGTGCGGGAAAAGGATCATTTCCTCGCGGCGCGCGACAGGATCGCGGGGCTGTGGGGCAAGGTCGATATCGTGGTCAACAATGCCGGCTTCGCCAAGCGCACGCCGACGCAGGATATCAGTCCGGAAGAATTTGACGCGATCGTCCAGATCAACATGCGCAGCGTGTTCCTGAGCTGCCAGATATTCTCCGAACATATGCGTGAGCATGGCTATGGCCGAATCGTCAACATCACCTCGCTCGCCGGGCAGAATGGCGGAACGGTGGCGTCCCCCCATTATGCCGCGTCCAAGGCCGGGGCGATCATGCTGACCAAATATTTTGCGCGCTATCTTGCCGGGACGGGCGTGACCGTGAACGCTATCGCGCCAGGGCCGATCGACACAGCCAAGGCACGGTTATCGGCGGAACAGATCGCGCGTGTGGAAGGCGAAGTGCCGGTCGGCCGCTTCATGGCAGTGGGCGAGATCGCGGCGGCAACGGCGCTGTTGGCGTCGGACCGGGGCGGGTTTTTCGTGGGGGCAACGCTGGACATGAATGGGGGGCTGTATTTGCGGTGATCCCGCTTTGCCGCAACCATTTCCCGCTTTTCTTATGGCGTTGCGGGATTGCGATTGGCGTTGGCGCGAGCGGCATCCATAATTGGCGCCAACAATAGGGTAGTGCCGGATCCGTAGACCGCCCGGCCGGACAATGGAGAGCAACATGTTCATTTATAACGCATGGTATGTGGCCGCCTTTGCCGCCGATATCGAACCGGGCAAGACGCTGGGGCGCAAATATCTGAACAAGGCGGTCGTGCTGTTCCGCACCGAAAGCGGCGAGATCGCCGCGCTGGAGGATCGGTGCAGCCATCGCGCCATGCCATTGTCTGCCGGCCATGTCGATGGCGATGTCATCCGCTGTTGTTATCATGGCGTGGAGTTTGACGGGAAGGGCATATGCACGCGCATACCCAACCAGGCGCGCATTCCAACCGCCGCCAATGTTCGCCATTATCCGGTGGTCGAGAAGGATCATCTGATCTGGATCTGGATGGGCGAACCGGCCCTGGCCGACCCTTCCATCATCGTCGACAGCCCGGAGCATAATGATCCGGCATGGACCTGGCGGCCCTATAATTTCCCGGTCAAGGCCAACTGGCAGTTGATCATCGACAATATCATGGACCTGACCCACGTCCCCTACATCCATGCACGGACGATCGGCGGGAACCCGGAACAACATTATAATGCGGATACCAAGGTCGAGTTTGACGGCCGCCGCGTGACGCTGCTGCGCAAGATGCCCAATTCGGTCCCGCCCAAATCCTATATCGACGCGGGCGGCTTCAAAGGGCGGGTCGATCGCTGGCAGGAAGTGCGCTTCGAGCCAAGCATCGGTATGACATGCCGCGTCAATGCGGGGGGCTGCGACGTCGGCACCGGGGCCTATGAAGGCAAGCGCGATAATGGCTTCATGCTGGCGAATAATCACTTCATCACGCCGGAAACGGAAACGACCAGCCATTATCTGTGGACCATCTGCACCACCGCCCCCAAGGAAAGCGGCGTGCCCGACGTGCTGTTCGACCAGTTTTTCGACACCATCACCGAGGATGAGGTGACGCTCGAAGCACAACAGCGCCGGATTGACGATGAACCGGAGCGGCCCTTCATCGGCATCGCCAGCGACGGTGCGGTGAATCAGGCGCGGCGGCTGTTGAGCGCGATGCAGGAAGCGGACGAGGGCGGCAAGGTCGCCGCCTGACGATTTTCGCTATCCCGTGTTGTGACCGATCGAAACGCACGGGATATTGCGTATAGCCGTTACATAGCGACTTGCCTCGCTCGGAGCGTCATGCTGTAGCGGCGCCATGAAGATGCGCGAACTGGAGGATCGGACCGGAGTCCATAGGGAAACGATACGCGTCTATCTGCGCGAGGGATTGATCCCGGAACCTGCGCGGCCGCGCAAGACCGTCGCCGACTATGGTGAGGAGCATGTGCAGGCCATCCTGGCGGTACGCCGACTCCAGCGCGAAAACCGGCTGACGCTGACGCAGATCAAGACGATTATCGCGGGGCAGGGGACCGAAAGACGGGTCGAAGCCAGCGCCTTCGACCAGCTGGAGCAGCTGGTTGCGCATCGCGTTGGTGTGGACGGTCCTCCCGTAACGATCGGGTCGCTGCTGGAGCGTTACCCGCACGCGGCGGAGGATGCGCGTACGCTGGCGCGGATCGGCATCCTGGACATTATCGACACGGAGCAGGGTGAGGCGCTGAGCATTACCTGTGCGCAGCTGGTCCGGATCTGGGGCGACATGCGCAAGGCCGGGTTCGACCAGCGGCTCGACTATACCCCGGAAATTCTCGGCTTCTACAGTCAGGCGGCGGATTTCGTCGGGCGGTGGGAAGCGACCACCTTCCTAGAGCGGGTGGGCGGACATGTCGCCGTAGACGACGCCGTGACCATGGTCGAACATGCGCTGCCGCTGATGCTCGATTTTTTCGGTCTGCTGCGCCAGCGCGCCTTTTTCCGCCATGTCGATGCGATCCGCGCCGGCGCCGAGCCGGATCGTCCCGAAGACGTGATCATACCATCTACGCCACGACCCTGAATTCGCCACCCTATGGCCGATCAGCATTGTTGTGGCAGACAGCTAAGGCCTGTCGCTGCCTGTCACTTTCGTGAAAATTGCGGATTGCCTCCGCTATTCAAACATTAGGCCGTCATTCAGTTTCAAGGACGCAACACGCTCCTCATCGCAAAAAATATCCTAAAAAACAACTATTTATGCGCTTAAAACTATGAATGGTCCGACCAACTTTAGCGATTGACGAATCTCCCCTTCCGTAGTTACGTAATGACTATACGCAATACGCGAATAGCCGTAAGGCGGCGTAGCAGGAGAGGGTATTTTCATGGCGACTTCGCTGGATGCCGACGTGCGTCCGATCATTCCTGACGACATAGCCCGCATCGTCATCGCACCCAAAAGCTATACCGATGACGCGACCATCTATGGAGCGTTCAAATGGCTGCGCGATCATATGCCGCTGGGGATTGCGCAGGTGCCCGGCTATGACCCGATCTGGGTCGTCACCAAACATGCCGACATCAAGGAAGTGGAGCGCAACGCCAAGCTGTTCCATAATGCCGATCACAACCCGATCCTCGTCGACCAGGCGTCGGACGCTTTCACGCGGGAGATCAATGGCGGGTCGTTGCGCATATTGTCGTCGCTGACCTATATGGACCCGCCCGAACATGCCTCCTACCGCACGCTGACGTCCAACTGGTTCCTGCCGGGCAAGATCGGCAAGCTGGAAGAACAGATCCGGGTGCTGGCGCGCCAATCCGTGGACAATTTGCTGAGCTTCGAGGGGGAATGCGACTTCGTCCGTGACTTCGCGCTGCACTATCCGCTGCGGGTCATCATGACGTTGTTCGGAGTGCCGCCCGAGGATGAGCCTCGGATGCTGAAGCTGACGCAGGAGTTTTTCGGCGTTCATGATCCTGAGGAGCAGCGTCCCGAAATGGCCGCGGACCCGGTCGTGGCGGCAAAACAATGGGCGGCCTCGATCGAGGATTTCTACACCTATTTTGACAAATTGAGCGCCGACCGTCGGGAAAAGCCGACCGACGACCTGCTGTCGCTGATCGCCAATTCGCGGATCAACGGCGCGCCGATCCCGCGCGACGAGGCGAACGGCTATTATGTCGCGATCGCGACGGCGGGGCATGACACGACCTCGTCGTCCACCGCCGGTGGCCTGCACGGCATGATGGTCTATCCGGAGAATTGGGCGAAGGTGAAGGCTGACCCAAGCCTGATCCCTGGCCTGGTCGACGAAGCGATCCGCTGGACCAGCCCGGTCAAGCATTTCATGCGCAACGCGACAGCCGATACCCAAGTGCGCGGCATGGATATCCGGGCGATGGAGCGTCTGATGATCTGCTACCCGTCAGGCAATCGCGATGAGGCAGTTTTTGCCGACGCCGATCGGTTCGACATCACGCGTTCGCCCAATCCGCACATCGCCTTTGGCTTTGGCCCGCATATGTGTCTGGGCCAGCATCTGGCCAAGCTGGAGATGCGTATCCTGTTCGAGGAACTGCTGCCACATCTCGAATCGGTCGAAATGGCGGGCGATCCACGGCTGGTCGAGACCAATTTTGTCGGCGGCTACAAGGCGCTGCCGATCCGCTTCAAAAAAGCTTGAAATTTCAAGACCGGGACATCGCACAAGCGGGTCCGGCACACATGCCCGAGGACAGAATGTCCGGGCGCCAATGGGAGGAGTCAGAATTGCATAAGAGAATAGTCTTGCTGGTCGCCAGCGTGTCGGCCGTGGCGCTGCAGTCGCCGGCCGTTGCGCAGACGGAGAGCGCTCCTCCGGCTCAGCCGGGTGGACTGGGTGACATTGTCGTCACCGCACAGAAGCGTGAGCAGGCGATCAACGACGTGCCCCTGTCAATCACGGCTGCTTCGGGTGAGAAGCTCGCTAATCAAGGCGTCACCAATGTCGCCGATCTGGTGAAGATCGTGCCGGGGTTTAACTATACCGAAAGCGCCTTTGCGACGCCGGTCTATACGCTACGCGGCATCGGTTTCTACGACACCAGTCTTGCCGCCAAGCCGACGGTCAGCATTTATCAGGATCAGGTGCCGATCCCCTTTTCGATCATGACGCGCGGCGCGACGCTCGACCTGGAGCGGGTTGAAGTGCTGAAAGGACCGCAGGGCACTTTGTTCGGCTCGAATGCGACCGGCGGCGCGATCAACTATATCGCAGCCAAGCCGACATCGACCTTCAAAGCCGGGATCGACGCGGGGCTGGACAGTTTCGGCCAAGTGTCGGGCGGCGGCTTTATCAGCGGACCGATCAGCGACACGCTGTCAGCGCGGGTCGCGGTGCGGACCGAGCAGGGCGGCGCATGGCAGCGCAGCTACACCCGTGACGAGAAACTGGGCGACCGCAACTTCACGACGGGTCGCATCCTGATCGATTTCGAACCGTCGGACCGCGCGCGTTTTTCGCTGAACCTCAACGGCTTTATCGACAAGAGCGACGGGCAGGCGGCGCAGTTGATCGGGGTGGTGCCACTGGGCAATCCGGCACGGCTCGGACCGCTCGCGACTTACCCCATTGCTCCGCGCAACAATCGCGACGCGGACTGGACGCCCGAGCAGAAGCCCGAGCGCGACGACTGGTTCTATCAGGCGGCCTTCCGGGGCGACATTGACCTGACCGACGATATCACGTTGACGTCGATCAGCAGTTGGTCGGAATATCATAATGACCAGGATATCGACCCGGACGGTGTGGCGCTGCGGGACTATTTCTATAACACCACCGGCAAGATCACCGCGCTGTCGCAGGAATTGCGATTGCAGGGGCGCACGGGCGGGCTGACCTATATCCTGGGCGCCAATTATGCCCGGGAGAAGACCTATCAGCAGGATGATGCCGGTCCCTACGACCAGTCGACATCGGCTTATCAGCTAGTCGATGCCGGCGTCGGCGTTCCCTTCTTTGTATACAGCCAATATGCACGGCAGAAATTCGTCAACAAGGCGGTGTTCGCCAATCTGGACTATGACATCGGCGATCATCTGACCCTGCATGGCGGGGTTCGTTATACGAAGACGAATATCGACTTTGCCGGGTGCACCGCCGACCGTGGTTTCGCGTTGGGACAAGGCATTCAGAATCTGGTGAACTTCATTCGCGGGGGCGCGGGACTGGAACCGATATCCATCGCCGATGGCGCGTGCGTCACGATCGATGCGTCGACCCTGACCGTGGGCGAGGTGCGCAAGTCGCTCGACGAGGATAATGTGTCCTGGCGGGCGGGCGTCGACTTCAAGCCCAACAGGGACGTGCTGCTCTACGCTTCGGTGAGCAAGGGCTACAAGTCTGGCAGCTTCCCGCTGCTGTCGGCGAGTGATGCCAACCAGTTCAATCCGGTCAGCCAGGAGTCGGTGACCGCCTATGAAGTGGGCGCGAAACTGACGTTGCTGGAAAATAGGGCGCAGATCAACAGCGCCCTATTCTACTATGACTATAGCGACAAACAGTTGAAGGGCCGCGTCGTCGCCAATCCCGACATCTTCGGTCCGCTCGAAGCGCTGGTCAATGTGCCCAAGTCGCGGGTGCAGGGCGCGGAAATGCAACTCGACCTGGCCCCCACCGACGGTCTGCGCGTCAGCATCGGCGCGACCTATCTCGATACCAAGATCAAGGGCAGTTTCGTCAACTATGATAGCTATGGCAATCAGCTCGATTTTGGCGGATCGGCTTTTCCCTACACACCCCAATTTCAGATCGTGACCGATGCGCAATATGACTGGGCGCTCAGCGACGATGTGGAGGCGTTCATCGGAGCAAACCTGAATTTCCAGAGCGACACCAAGGCAGTGCTGGGCGATGCCCGCGCCACGCCGTCCGCCGACCTGTCGGCGCAGGGCGGACTGACGATCGAGGATTATGCGCTGATCGATCTGCGCGCCGGCCTGTCCTTCGGTGACAAGCGCTACAAGATCAGCGCCTTCGTGCGGAACTTGGGCAACACCTATTACTGGTCCAACGCGACGCGGATTACCGACACGACGGTGCGCTTTGCCGGTCGGCCGCGCACCTTCGGCGCCAGCCTGTCAGCGCGCTTCTGAACAAGCTCCCCCTGGGCCGCGCCTTGAAAGGCGGGCGCGGCTCTTTCTTATACCTGGAGACATGATCCCATGAACGCTTCCACTTCCATCGCCCCCGGCCTCCATGGCGAAGCGGGACATGAAGTCCGCCTTCCACAGCAAAAGATGCTGATCGGCGGCGCATGGGAAGCGGCGGGGGACGGGCGGACCATCGACGTGGAAGATCCCGCAACAGGGCAGGTGTTTGCCAGCGTCCCGGCGGGCGGCGAGGCGGATGTGGACCGTGCCGTGACGCAGGCGCGCGCCGCGTTCGAGTCCGCAGCATGGTCGCGGATGCGGCCGCTCGATCGTGGCAGGATCATTGAGGCCATCGCCCGCAAGATCGAGGATAATGCGCAGGAACTCGCGCTGCTCGAAAGCTATGATAACGGCAAGGCGGTGCATCATGCGCTGGCGGTGGACGTGCCCGCCGCAGTCGACATCTTCCGCTATATGGCGGGCTGGGCGTCGAAAATCTACGGCCAGGTAAATCCGATTTCCGGCGACGGCCGCCAATATCACAGCTATTCCGTGCGCGAGCCGATTGGCGTCGTCGGCCAGATCGTGCCGTGGAATTATCCGCTCGCCATGGCGGCGTGGAAGATCGCTTCCGCATTGGCGGCGGGCTGCACCATTGTCCTCAAACCCTCAGAAGTCACGCCGCTGACCGCGCTGCGCCTTGCCGAACTGGCGCTGGAGGCGGGGCTGCCCGAAGGCGTGCTCAACATCGTCACCGGCTATGGCCATGAAGCGGGCCAGGCACTGGTCGAGCATCCAGGTATCGACAAGATCGCCTTCACCGGATCGACCCGCGTTGGTAAGCAGATCGTCCAGACCTGCGCGAAGGATCTCAAGCGCGTCACGCTGGAACTGGGCGGGAAGTCGCCTTCGTTGATCTTCGCCGATGCCGATCTCGATAAGGCAGCGGTCGGTGCGGCGCTCGCCATCTTCTTCAATTCGGGACAGGTCTGCCTCGCCGCTTCGCGCCTTTATGTCGAACGCTCAGTGTTCGACAAGGTGGTCGATGGCGTGGCGCAGGTCGCAAAGACGTTCAAGCTGGGCCATGGGCGCGATCCCGACACGATGTTGGGGCCGCTGGTCTCCAAGGTCCAGCAGAGCCGGGTGCTCGACTATATCGCTCAGGGCAGGGATAGCGGCGCGGAATTGGTCACCGGCGGTGGCACGGGTGGCCGGGACGGCTATTTCGTGGAGCCGACCATCTTCGCCAATCCCGATGCCAGTGCCAGCGTCGTGCGAGAGGAGATTTTCGGTCCGGTGCTGGTCGCCACCCCGTTCGATGATGTGGACGAGGTGGTGCGGCAAGCCAACGACACCCGCTACGGCCTGGCCGCCAATATCTGGACCCGCGATCTGTCGCGCGCCCACCTCACTGCGCGTAAGTTGCAGGCGGGGACGGTGTGGATCAACACCCATGGCATGAACGACCCATCCGCGCCCTTTGGCGGTGTCAAGGAATCGGGTTGGGGTCGCGAAGTCGGTGAAGAAGGCGTGCTGCACTATACTGAAACAAAGACGGTGACGGCGCTTTTGGACGATTAAGATCCTAAAAAATGAGCGGGGATGACAATGGAGAGGATAATATGACAGCACTCACAACCGCTTACATGACCGAAAATTGTGAGCGCCATATTTCCAATCCGACCATTCCGAAGTGGAATCAAAGCTACTATTTCAACTTCTATGACCGGAAGGCTAAGCTGGGTGGGTTCATCCGGTTCGGGTTGATGGAGAATGTTGGCGAAACCAATGGCTTCGCTATCTTCTTCATGGACGGCAGGCCGCTGTTCACCCGCGTCAACATGCACCTTCCCTACACTTCTGATCGTCCCGATGGCGGGGTGACCGTGGCGGGGGTGCATCTTGAGGCTGTGCGACCTTTGCAGACATGCCGGATCACGATCGATACCGAGGATTTCGGGGTCGACCTGAGCTGGGATCAACGCTTTCCAATGGGCGACAGCATCGTTCCGGGCAACAAGGACGATGCGATCGCTCGCGAGCTGGCCTACATCCATCTGGAGGGCGCCTGCGATGTCACCGGCACCGTGCGCCTGCGTACCGGGCAGACCATCACCATCGACGACGCAGGCTTTCGCGATGTGAGCTGCGGGCCGCGCAACTGGGCGGGAGTGCAGCATTATCGGCTGGCATGGCCGATCTTCGACAACGGGATGTCCTGCGTCGCGGTCCACGCGATCACCGAACAGGGCGAGGGCTATCAGAAGATTCTGCACGACGGGAAGCGGTGGCATCATATTGGTCGGGTCGAGGAAGTCATCGACTATGAAGCAGACGAGATGGGCTTTCGCCATGTCCATTGGAAGGTCTGGGACGAGGATGATCGGCTGTGGGAGTTTACCGGCAAGCCCTTGTTCCGCTGGCAATTCCCCTTCGACAGTTTCGTGATGGTCGAACAGATGATGGAATATCGTCTGAGTGACGGAACGATTGGCTATGGCATGGGGGAAGCAGGATTCCGCTTTCCCTGGGAAGGCAATGGCAATTGACATGAGCGAGATCGGGGAGGCGCCGCCGGTCGACAGGGTCGATATCTGGAACCGGGAAGACATGGAGCCGCGCATCCGGGAGATACTCGACCGGACCGTGCGGGACCGGGTGAAGGGCCCCTATGCGGCGAAGACCGATATGGAGGTCGTCGCCATGCTGGAACGTTATTTCGCCAGGACCGAAGGGTTGGAATCGATCAGGATTTCCGGCGTATCGCGGATGGCCGGCGGCGCTTCGAAGGAACAATTCGCCTTCACCTTGCAGCATGAAGGCGATCCGGCGGGCGAGCGGCTGGTACTGCGCATGGACCCGCTGGAGGCGATTTCGCAGACCTGCCGCGGTCGCGAGGCGCAAGTGCATATCGCTTTTGCCGACATATTGCCGGTCGCTCCGGTCCGCAGCATCGACGCTGACGGCGAGATATTGGGCCAGCCGGCCATCATCCTGGGTTTCGTCAACGGGGTTACCGAACCCAGCGAAGGCAAGGGGCATGGCGTATCGGGCATCGGCACCCGCTATGATGATTGGGCGGCCAAGCTGGCGCCGCAATTTGTCGATACGCTGGCTCAAGTGCATCGGTTCGACTGGCGCTCCGCCGACCTGTCCTATTTTGCGGCGCCCGAAGCGGGAACGCGCCAAGCCCCGATATGGCAGGTCAACTGGTGGTCGCAGGTCTGGTGGGATGGCGTCGTCCAGCCGGTCGCGATGGTCACCTATGCCGAACGCTGGCTGCGGGAGAATGCGCCGGTCTGCGATGCGCCGGTGATGTGCCACAGCGATTTGCGACTGGGTAATTTCATGTTCGAGGAGCCGAGCGGTAAATTCACCGCCGTTCTGGATTGGGAATTGGCGCATATCGGCGACTTTCACGAAGATATTGCATGGGCCATCCAGCGCCTGTTCGGTACTTGGACGGACGATGGCACCTTCCTAGTGTGCGGGCTGATAGCACGGGATGAATTTCTGAGCGCCTATGAGGTCGCGTCGGGCAACCAAATCGATCCGGTCAAGCTGCATTATTATGAGGTGCTCAACGCCTATAAATGCGCGGTCATCGACCTGGGGCAGGCAATGCGCGCCGCGACCGAAAGCAATAATCACCAGGATATCATCCTCACCTGGCTCGGCTCCGCCGGCGCCGTGTTCCTGGAGCAACTCGTCATGCTCATTCGGAAGGCCTGATCCATGCTGCCTGATATCGATTTGCGCATCGCGAACATGATCAAGGCGCTGGAGCAGGTGATCCTCCCGGCCTTGCCGCGCGACCAGCGCCTTGCCCGCGATCAAGCGATGCTGGTGGCGGGCCATTTGCGCATGATCGGCGAGCAATGGAAGTCCGCGCTCCGATATGAACAGGTGGCGCTGGACGACCTTCAAGGGTTGGCGCGGGATCTGCTGCCGGGCGCGCCGGCTTTTCTGGCGGACGATCTGGCGGCGGCGCTGGCGATGGCAGAGGCATGCGATCGTGCCAGCGTGACCGCGATCGAGCAGGCCAACATCGCCATTGGCCATGCCGTCGACGCGGTTATCCTGGGCGGCAGCGATCATGCGCCGATGCCGTCGGCAGCGGTCGACAGGCTGCTCGACTATGCGTTGCGCCATGCCCGGCGGGAACGAAGCTGGTTCAAAGCCAATAGGCTCGATCCAGACCAAAATGACTTGCCTGACCTGGTGACGATGCTGGCGGAAACGAACTGACGCGCCCGTCAACGAAAATATAAGAGAAGGAGAAGCCGAAGATGCCTGAGACCAACGATCAGTTCGCCGACTATCCTGTAGCAAATGCCTATCGCCATAAGTTGGCGGAAGATGGCCGGGAATCCGCGACCCACCAGTTCGTCCTGCCGCAATATGGCATTGCCGGCTTCTATTATCCCACCGTGCGCGCCAACGGTCATGCCAAGGGCCGCCTCCACCTCTTTGGTCCGGGGCTGAGCGCGCCGATCGAGGAAGAAGTCGAGCAGATGGTGTCGGAGGACATGGATTTTGACGATTGGCGCTTCGGCCCTCTGCTGATGGCCGTGCGCGAACCGTTCAAGACCATCGACCTAGGCTGGGTCGGCGATCGCATCCAGTTCGAAGGGCAATGGAGCGCGATCCATCCGCCCTATGCCTTCAGCATGCATCCCAAGGGCAATCCGCCCTATTATGGCGACGATCGCACCGAGCAGCATGGCGTCATCAAGGGCAATCTGCGCATCGACGGAAAGGATTTCGCGCTCAACGACTTCATGATTCGGGATCATAGCTGGGGGCCGCGCGTCTGGGGGCTCAACCAACATTATAAATGGTTTCACGCGACCACCGCGAGCGTGTCGGTGCATTTTTTCGAAATGATGTCGTTCGGCAAGGTCGAAATGCGCGGATATCTGTTCAAGGACGGTGTCATGCAGCACGTTCAGAGCATCGACTATGACATCGATTATGACGAGGACATGATGCAGGAACGCTTCCGCGTCACCGTCACCGATACAGACGGGCGATCGGTGTTTGTCGATTGCCGGGCATTTGCAAAATATCAGCTCGACCTGGACCCGATCGTCCTGCTGAACGAAGCCGTGGTCACGGCGATGATCGACGGTGAGCAGGGCACCGGCTGGTGCGAATTTTGTTGGAACCGCGACTATCTCGCATTCGCCAAGCCTTATGTCCGGCGCTTCGCCTGGTGATGGAGGATGTCGCCATGCCGATGGCGCCTGCCAGCCGCGGAGATGTGGACGTCTGGGACCGGTCCGAGATGGAACCGCGCATCCGTCATATATTGGAACGGACCGTCCGGTTACGCGATACCGGACCCTATCGGCCCAAATCCGACGCCGAGGTTATGGCGATGCTCTCCACATTCTTCGCGGCCAAGGGGTTGGAAGAGTTTTCGATTTCCGACGTCGAGCGCATGTCGGGCGGCGCATCGAAGGAGCAGTTCGCCTTCACGCTGAACCATCGGGAAGACCAGCAGGGCGAACGGCTGGTCTTGCGGATGGACCCGTTGGAGGCCATCGCCCAGACTTGCCGCGGGCGGGAAGGGGAAATCCAGTCCATCATGGGAAACCACATGCCGGTCGCGCCGGTGCGATGGTTCGATGCCGATGGCGATTTGTTGGGCCAGCCGGCGGTCATATTGGGCTTCGTGCGGGGTGTGACGCAGCCGAGCGAGGGCGGAAGCGCCGGCGTTTCGGGCATGGGCGGGCGGCTTGGCAGCCTGATCGACCGGCTGGCGCCGCAATATATCGACGCGCTAGCCGTCACCCATCGGTTCGACTGGTCGCGCGCGCATCTGCGCTTTTTCGATGCCCCCCGCGCGCAGAGCAATCAGGCTGCGATCTGGCAGGTCAACTGGTGGTCGCAGGTCTGGTGGGATTGCCTGGTCGAACCCGTACCGGTCGTGGCGCTGGCCGAACGCTGGCTGCGCGAGAATGCACCTGTCTGTGACCGGCCGATGCTGGTGCATGGCGACTTGCGCATGGGCAATTTCATGTTCGAAGAACCGAGCGGGAAATTCACCGCCGTCCTCGACTGGGAACTCGCCCATATCGGCGATTTTCATGAGGATATCGCCTGGACCATGCAGAAACTGTTCGGGGCATGGGGCGACGACGGCATTTTCCTGGTCAGCGGACTTTTGCCGCGCGACGACTTCATTACCCAATATGAGGCGGCTTCGGGCAACAGGATCGATCCTGTCAGGCTGCATTATTATGAGGTGCTCAACGCCTATAAATGTGCGGTGATGGATTTGGGGCAGGCCATGCGCGCTGCGACGGCCAGCAACAATCATCAGGAAGTGGTGCTGACCTGGCTCGGTTCGGCGGGTGCCGTTTTCCTGAACTATATCGTCCAACTTATCCGGAAGGGCTGACCATGCTGCCGAGTATCGATCTGCGCATCGCGAACATCGTCAAGGCGCTGGAACAGGTGGTGCTGCCCGCACTGACCGCGCGCGAGCGGCTCGCCAAGGATCAGGTCAATCTGTGCATTGGCCATTTGCAGATGATCGCGCAACAGTGGCGATGGGCGGCGGCGTTCGAGGCGGGTTCCTTTCATGCCATGATCGCGCTGGCCGAAGAGATGCAGCCCTCGGTCGATGCCAGCTATGCCGAGGAACTGGGCCAGGCGATCGCAACGGCAAAGGCCGTGGAAGGGCATGATCTGGCGGCGGTGGAACATGCCATCGTCGCGCTGGGCGGCCTGATCGACCGCATCATCCTGGGCGAGGACGGGCAGGTGGCGCTGGCGCCTGCCATATGGGAGGCGGTGCTGAGCTATGGCGAAAAACAGTCACTGCGCGAACGAACCTGGTTTGCGGCCACGGGCCTCGACCCCGATCGCAAGGAATTGCCCAGCATCGCGGAGGTGATGGCCGGGTGAAGCACGACAATCCCGTCCTGCCCGAGCATGATCCCGCCGGTGCGCTGGCACGCATGGTCGCGGGCACGCGATACGAAGATCTGCCCGCCGGCGTAATCGACCTTGCCAAACGGGCAATTATGGACACGCTGGTCGTGACGATCGCTGGTTCGGGGTGGGAAGTCAGCCCCGCCATCGCCGATCAGGTGGCGGAGTGGGGCGGGGCGCCGCAGGCGAGCGTACTGGTCCATGGACACAAGGTGCCCGCACCCATGGCCGCCTTCGCCAACGGGGTGATGGCCCGCGCGATCGACATGGGCGATGTGCATGAGACGGGCGGTCACATCACCGAATGGAATGTGCCAGCCATGTTGTCCGTGCTGGGCATCGCCGACGGCCCGGTCAGCGGCCGGGATTTCCTGACCGCTTATGTCACTGGCGGGGAAGTGGGCGTGCGCGCCAGCGCGGCGCTAAACCTGGTGCGCTATCACACGACCTGGGGGATGCCGGGTGAATGGAACGGGCCGCTCTGCGCCACCGCATCGGTGGCGCGCATATTGGGCCTCGACGCCGACGAGATATGGAATGCGATGGGCATGGCCTACACCGTCCATGGCATGTCGGAATATAATAAATATTCCGAAGGCACGCAGATGGCCCGCGTGCAGCACAGTTTTGCCGGGGATACGGCGGTCAAGGCGGCGCTGCTGACGCGGCGCGGCGTAACGGCGCCGCGCGGCATATTCCAGGGCATACCCAGTGGCATATTGCGGCATATCGCGTGGAACGACGTGCGACCCGAATTGCTGACCGACGATCTGGGCACTCGCTGGCAACTGGCGGAAGGGCTGTCAATGAAGCCCTATTCGGCGTGTAAATTCACCCACAGCTTCATCGCCAGCACCATCGCCATCATGCAGGGCGAAGGGCTGGACTGGCGCGCCATCGACCGGATCGACTGCATCGGCAGCAACAGCGCGCGGATGACATTCGAACCAGCGGCGGCGAAATGGAATCCACGCAGCGTTCCCGAAGCGATGTTCAGCGCGCCCTATACGATCGCGACAGCGGCGATCACGGGCGGTTTTTTCCTGCAGGATCTGCATGTCGACCGGATCATGGATGAGGAGCGGCGCGCATTGATGCAGCGCGTCCACATCTCGGCCGATCCCGACCATATCGACCAGTTTGAGGGCTTTCCCGTTGCCATCACGATGATGGACGGGCGCCGCTTCACCCATGTCACTCCTTATGTGAAGGGCCATAGCCGCAATCCCATGGACTGGAGCGATTTGGCCGACAAGCTGCGCCGATGCGCCCCGTTCGCCGCAGTCGCGCTGTCGCAGGCGAAGCTCGACCGGCTGGTCGCGCTATGCCGCGACATGGAAGAGGTGGAGGATATGCGCGACGTCCTCGACCTCATGACCGCCTGACAATCCACTTCTTTCGCAACATTGGAGAACATCATGAAGGCCGCCATTCTCAACAGCCTCGACGGCACGTTCCAGATCGAGGAGATCGACATTGACGCGCCGCGCGGCCGCGAGGTGTTGGTCGAGGTGAAGGCATCGGGCCTGTGCCATTCCGATCTTCATTTCGCCGAACAGGATTTCGGCGTGCCGCTACCCGCCGTTCTGGGGCATGAACTGGCGGGTGTCGTCCTGGCGATCGGCCCGGAAGTGCGCGAGTTCGTCGTGGGCGACCATGTCGTGGGTTCGCTGATCCAGTTTTGCGGCCATTGCCGCGCCTGCATCGGCGGCCGGACCTATCAATGCACCCATCCCGAAGAAACGCTGCGCGACGATCCCCAGCATGAGCATCGTCTGACCCGCAATGGCGAAGGAGTCGCCCAGGTTTTCGGGACCGGAGCCTTTGCGGAACGCGCGCTGGTGCATGAAAACCAGCTTGCCAAAGTGCCCAAGGAATTGCCCTTCGCTCAGGCATCGCTGCTGGGGTGCGGAACGATCACGGGCGCCGGCGCGGCGATCAACACGGCGTTGGTGCGGCCGGGCGACACGGTTGCGGTGATCGGCATCGGCGGGGTCGGGCTGAACGTGATTTCCGGCGCACAACTGGCGGGCGCGGCGCGGATCGTCGCGATCGACATGCAGCCGAAGAAAGAAGAGTTGGCGCGCAAGTTCGGCGCAACCGACTTCATCGATGCATCTGCAGGCGACAGCGTGGCCGCGGTTCAGGCGCTGATCGAAGGGGGCGTCGATCACGCATTCGAGGTAGTGGGTATCAAGGCGACGTCGGAACAGGCGATCAAGATGGTGCGCAAGGGTGGCGGCGCCTATCTGATCGGGGTCCATTCACCGGCCGAGACGATCGACGTCAATGTTACGATCGACCTGCTGACCAATCAGGTCGACCTGCGCGGCGTCTATATGGGATCGTCCAACATCAAACATGACATCCCGATGTATGCCCGGCTGTATCTGGAGGGTAAGCTCAATCTGGACGATCTGATTTCCCGCGAGATCAATCTGGCCGACATCAACGACGCCTATAAGGAATTGAAGGGCGGAGCGATCGCGCGCAGCGTCATCACGTCCTTCTAGGAGCGTTTAGATCACGGTGACGCCATGGTGGGCGCGCCCAGCCGGGGAAGAAGGGCCAAGGGCTATCATTCCGCGGCTGGGGCGCCGAACAGTTTTGGGATCAGGAGCAACTCGTCCAGCGTGCTGCGTGGGTCGAGCGCTCCGTCGAGCGACCGGAGCGTATCGAGATTGTCGCGCAGATCCTCCGGTCCATGGTCGGGATTAAAATAGCCTTCGCCGACAACGAAACCGACACGTGCGACCTTGCCGGACGAGACGCTGAAGATGTCGCCATTCAGCATGGTCGAACGATGGGCGAGCCACAGCACTGTGGGCGAGACGATAGCGGGTGGTCCCATCGGCACCTTGCCCGCGCGAATGTCCGCCTGCCAGTCATCGCCACCGGCATCGGCCCCGCCAAAAAAGGCGTCGCGGTTCATGCGAGTGACCGCCATCGGTGCAATCGCGTTGACGGTGATGCCGCTATCGCCCACCTCGTTCGCCAGCGCTTTGGTGAAACCTGCAACGCCCAGCTTCGCCGCGCCATAATGGACCAGTTGCTCGTTACCCGCGAAACCCGCATTCGACGTCGTGTTGACGATTCGGCCATGGCGCCGGGAGACGAAATGCGGCCAGACCGCCTTCGACATCTGGAAGGTGCCGTCCAGGGTCACGGCGATCATCCGCCGCCAGCTTTCCTCGCTGATATGCTCCAGCGTCGCGAAATCGATGATGCCGGCATTATTGACCAATATGCTGACCGTGCCGAATGTATCGAGTGCGGTCTGAACGACGGCGGCGGCGCCCTCCGCCGTCGTCACGCTATGGCCGTCCGCGACGGCCCGGCCACCGGCGGCGACGATCTCATCCACGACCGCCTGCGCGACCTGGGTTGATCCGCCCAGGCCGTCAGGTTCGACGCCGATATCGTTGACCACGACCGCCGCACCGCGAGTCGCGAAGGCCAGCGCATGTTCGCGGCCGAGGCCACGACCGGCACCGGTGATGATGACGACATCGTCATCGAAGCGCATCTGGCTCATATGCTGCCTCAGTCTGGAATTTCGAACAGGCCGGCGGATCCCATGCCGCCCGCCACGCACATCGAGACGACCGCCCATCGCACCCCGCGCCGGCGCGCCTCGATCAGGGCATGGCCCGCAATGCGGCTGCCGGTCATGCCGAAGGGGTGGCCGAGCGCGATGCCGCCACCATTGACGTTGATCTTTTCTGGATCGATGCCGAGGAAATCACGGCAATAAAGATACTGGCTGGCGAAGGCCTCGTTGATCTCCCATAGGCCGATATCCTCGACCTTCAGGCCCGCGCGGTCGAGCAGCTTGGGGATGGCGAAGATCGGGCCAATGCCCATTTCCTCGGGCGGGCAGCCTGCCGACTGGAAGCCGCGATAAATGCCCAATATCTCGCGTCCCTCCGCCTTGGCCGTCGCATGGTCCATCACTATCTGGGCAGAGGCACCGTCTGACAACTGGCTGGCATTGCCGGCGGTCACGAACTTGCCTTCCTTCACGATCTGGCCGTCGCGCCAGACCGGCTTCAGCCGGGCAAGTCCTTCGGCCGTGGTGTCCGCGCGGATGCCTTCATCGACCGAGAGCGTGAGGGTTTCGGTGCCCGATACGCTGCCGTCCTTCTCGACGATGTTCTTGGTCACGGTGATCGGCGCGATCTCGTCGGCGAAACGGCCCGCCACCACGGCAGCGGCGGCGCGCTGGTGGCTGATGGCGGCGATCTCGTCCTGCGCCTCGCGGCTGATGCCGTAGCGCTCTGCGACGATTTCCGCCGTCTCGATCATCGCCATATAGGCGTGGGGCTTGAGGTCGAGCACGGCGGCCGGGCGGGCGCGATGGGTGGGCGCATAGTCGCGCGTGTGGGTGATCGATTCGACGCCCCCCGCAACAGCGACATCCATGTCGCCCACAATGATGCCGCGTGCGGCAAAGGCGAGCGCAGTGAGGCCACCGGCGCATTTGCGATCGACCGAGGCGCCGGGGATCGAATCGGACAGACCCGCGGCGAAGACCGTGGTGCGGCCGATGTTGAAGCCCTGGTCGCCCCATTGCGATCCCGCGCCGAAGATGACGTCCTCGATCCGTGCGGGATCGATGCCGGCGCGGGCGATCGCGGCGTTGACCGCATGGCCGGCCAGCGCCGGGGCGTCGGTATCGTTGAAGGCGCCGCGCGTCGCCTTGGCGACGGGGGTGCGAGCGGTGGAAATGATGGCAGCTTCACGCATGACGTTGTCTTTCAGTTGATGGTGTCGAGAAATTCAGTGAGGGCGGTCAGAAAGGCCGCGCGCGATTGGTGATGCAGCCAGTGGCTGGCGCCGGGAAAACGGACCAGGCGGTGGTCGGCGATGCGGGCGAGCCGGTCGGCAGACGGTTCGGGAATCCAGCTCTCTGCGCCATAGGCGAGCAGGGTGGGGCAGGCGATGGCCGCCAATATCTCGTCCAGATCGACGCCATGAGCATCCTCCGGCGCGCGGTTGCGGCAGGCATGGTCATATTTCCAGCGCCAGCCACCATCCGCGGTCTGGATGATGCCATGAAAGGCAAGGTGGGCGATGGTCTCCGCATCTACGCCCGGATTATGCTCTGCCATGCGCGCGCTCGCCTCTGCGAAGCTCACGTAGGTGCGTGGCGTGCGCTGGCGGTTCCGGCGTTGGCCGTCTATCCATTGGCGAAGGCGGACGGGATAGGATTTGGGCGCCTTCGCCTGATCGCGGACGATCGGCAGCTCGATGCCCTCGATGCTGCAGAACGACCGCACCTGTTCAGGAAAGGCGGCAGCAAAACGCAGGGCGATGTGGCCGCCCAGCGAATGCCCGACCAGATGGAGCGCAGGGAGGTCGAGCGCATGGACGCAATCGCCAAGGTCGAGCACATGGTTGGACAGGGCATAGGAACCCGGCCCGGTCCAGTCGCTGTCACCATGGCCACGCAGGTCGATGGCGACGACATGGTAGCGGTCGGACAGACCGGCAGCGATCCAGTCCCAATTATGGGCGTGGTCCAGCAGACCATGCACCATCAGCACCGGCGGGGCCGCCGCATCGCCCCAGGCCAGCAAGTGTCGGCGCGATCCACAAATGTCGATGAACGCGGAACGCGGTGCGATCATGGGTCAGCCCGCCACCGGCTGGGGCCGCAAGGCGCGACGCAGGATCTTGCCGGTCGGTCCCTTGGGCAACTCGTCCAAAATGGTGATGGCGGCGGGCACCTTGTAGGAAGCAAGATGGGTCCGGCAATGGGCCAGAATCTGGTCGGGCGTCGGGCAACGGCCCGGTTGCAAAGCGACGAAGGCGACAGGAATCTCGCCCAATATCGCATCCTCGCGCGCGATCACCGCCGCTTCCGCAACGCCCGGAACCTGATAGAGGACTTCCTCTATATCGGCGGGGTAGATATTCTGCCCGCCGCGGATGATGACGTCCTTCTTGCGATCGACGATATAGGCATAGCCGTCCGCATCGAGATGCCCGATATCGCCGGTTCGCAGCCAGCCGTCGCGCAGCGCCATCGCGCTGTCCAACGGTGCGCGGAAATAGCCGGACATGACGTTCGGACCGCGCACGAGGATTTCTCCACTGATGCCGACGGGACAGGACGCGCCGGCATCGTCAACGATGGCGAGGTCCATGCCGTCAAGTACGCGGCCGATGGTGCGTTCCCGCTCCATCACACCGTTGGCGCTGAGCCTGACCTGCGTCAGTGTGACGAGCGCCGTCGCTTCGGTCAGGCCATAGCCAGTGAGCAGCCGGACGTCCGGCGCGACGGCCAGAAGGCGCTGAAGCAGGGCGGAGGGCACCGGCGCGCCGCCGGTCATGACGGTGCGCAGCGAGCCGAGCGAGTCGCGGCTGGCGGACGGATGATCGAGGATCTTCTGCAACATCGTCGGCACAGCGGGCAGGAAGGTGCAGCGATGGGCCGCAATCGCTTCAATGCAGGCAGCGGCGTCGAACCGGGCGTGCAGGACCATCGTGCAGCCGGTCACCAGCATCGCATTGATGCACTGGTTGAGCCCGAACGTGTTGTAGAGGGGCAACGCGCACAGGATGACGCTGTCGCCGTCCAGTCCCAGCCAGCCTGGCGTGCTGTCATAATTGGCGGCCAGATTGCCAGCGGACAGCATGACGCCCTTCGCCTTGCCCGTGGTGGCGCTGGTGAGAAGGAGCATGGCCATATCCTCCGGCCGCATCGGGACGGGTTCGGACAGGGGAGGCGCATTGTTCATCGCCGATATCAACGAGCGGGCGTTCACGCCGTCCAGCGGCGTGTCGAGCAGGATCAGGGTGCAGCCCAGGTCCGCGTCCAGCGCGTCGGCCAGATCGCTGGTGGTCACGATGTGGGCAAGCGCGCAGCAGGCGACGGCGTGGCGGATCTCGCCTGTGCGGTAGAGGATGTTGATGGGCGTGACGACCGCGCCGAGCGCGAACAACGCTTGCTGGGCAAGGATGAAATCGGGCGAGGCGCGCAGCAACAGTCCGACATGGTCGCCATGGCCGATGCCGAGCGCAGCGAAGCCGCCGGCCATATCTCGCGCGCCTTGCGCCAGCCGGAAGAAACTGTGCGTCGCGCCTTCGAATACCAGCGCCGTCCGGTCAGGCGACTCGGAGGCGAGTTCAAAGAGCCGGGCAGCGCGATTAACCATGGGGCGCCTCGGTCAATACAGGAAGGGACAGGCCGTAAGTTGCGGTGGCCGTGCCGGCGAACAGGGCATGTCTCTCCATGTCGCTGGCGCCAGCAGTTACGCGCTTGAAGGCGTTCCAGAGCGTGCAGTAGGAATACATCGCCTTGTCGACCGGAAAATTGCTTTCGAACATGCAGCGGTCGGCTCCGAACAGGTCGATGCAACGGTCGATATAGGGGCGCCATGCGTCGGCCAGTTCGGTCGAAGAAGGCGGCTGGTCACGCTCGTGCCAGCGCGCGCCGCAGATGATCATGCCAAAGCCGCCGATCTTGACCCGCACATCGGGGCAACTGGCGAGGTCGGCCATATCCTGTGACCAGCGCCGGAAATTCTCATCGGTGCGCCCTTCATAGGGGCCGACGCCGATGATGCAGCCGATATGATCGAGGATGATGGGCAGGTCAGGCATGGCGCGGGCGAGGCCCGTCAGTTCGGGGATTTGCTGGTGATAGAGCATCGCGTCGTAGACGAGGCCCATAGCCTGCACCTGCGCGAGTCCGGCGCGATAAACAGGATCGGCCAGCATCCCGGCGGGCGAGGGGCGCAGCACGATGCCGTTGGGGAAAAGTTCGTCGCGCGAAACGGAATGACGGATGCCGCGCAGGCGCCCGTCTGCCGCTTCTGCGTGGGCGGCCAGCACCTCCTCCACCGCATCGCCCAGCATCAGGTCGGCATGGGCAACGATGCCCGCTGCGATCGCGGTGCGCGCGCCGCGCCGATGCGCCTGCGCAGCGATGGCGGCGACCGCTTCGGTTTCGCCCACCGGTGCGAGATGGGCCGGTCCGTTCGTGCGATAGGCATAATGTGCCTGGACGAAAACGGTCGCGTCGATCCGATGGCCTTCGTCCAGATCGTCCAATAGTTCGTCCAGCAGATAGGGATTGCCCGCTTCCACCCAAAGGTGATGATGCGGATCGACGATCGGCAGATTGGGGGCGATCGCCTCTTCCCGGGCGCGGGCCAGCCAAGCCGGATTCGGGGCTGGATAGCGATAGCGGCCCGTCACGTCCAAACCCATATCCTGCCTCTCCATTCATGCTTTGCCCGATAATGTTTCGGATAAAAGCAAAATGCAATCACCTTATTCAATCCTCATAATCGTCAATTAGGCCGCGCGGTATGCCATTTTCGCATTGATCATGAAAATCCGACTAATCGTCGATTTATCTTGACTAGGGGGGTGAGGGCAGCATAACCAAGGCTGCAACGCCGTTCACCGCTTCAAGCAGGGGAATGGTGCTGGGATGAGGAATGCACTGATGGCACTAAGCAAGGTGGGGGTCGTTGCGACCGCCCAGACAGAATTTCGACCTGCCTGGAACAACGCCCAGCATATCGATCTGATCTCTTCGGTGGTCACGTCGGTATTCAAGGGTTCAGGCCTGACAATCGATGATGTGGACTTCATCATCGATTCCGGCAGCGACGTGCTCGACGGCCGGTCCATTTCCAACTGCGGCTTTCTGGGCGCGCTCGGCGCGCACCACAAGGAAGAGGCGCGGGTCGAGGAGGATGGCTTGTGGGCAGCGCTCTATGGCGTGAACAAGATCCGCTCTGGCTCTTCCTCGGTCGGCCTGATCGTCGCCTATTCCAAACCGTCGGAATCCAACGTCGATCTTTACTGGAACGCGCAGGTGGAGCCTTTCTACCAGCGCCCGGTCGGTTTTGGTCAGCGTGCGGCCAACGGCATCCAGGCGCAGCGTTATCTGGCCGAAAGCGGCCTTTCGACGCGCGACCTGGCTGATCTGGTAGCCGACCGCTGGGCCGCTGCCGCAGCTTCGGGCAAGGTGTCCATCGACGATCTGCCCGATGCCGATGCCATTCTGGCCGCCAAGGAAGGCGCTGCCCCGCTCACGGAACTGATGTTCACCCGGCCGGTCGATGGCGCCGTCGCGGTGCTGGTCGCGCGGGAAGATATTGCCCGCCGGGTCAGTCGCAATCCGGCCTTCATCACCGGCATGGGCACTTCAATGGACACCCACAGCGTGGCTGCGCGGGACGCTGGTCGGCTGTCGTCCGCCGTGAAAGCCGCTGACATGGCCTATCGTAATGCCGGCTGGACGTCGGCAGAGGCGGACCTTGCCGAAATTAGCGGATCGTCGGTCATTGGCGAGTTGCTGGCGATCGAAGCGCTGGGTCTGGCCGAAACGGGCAAGGGCCTGTCGGCCGCGCGTGATGGCAAGGTCGCGATCAACCGTTCGGGCGGCGCGCTGCCGGCCGATCCGATCATGGCGACGGGCCTTGTCCGGCTGGCGGAAGCCAGCAGGCAGCTGAGCCAGCCTGAATTGTTCGGCGGCGGCACTCCCAGCCGCGCCATCGTCCACGGCGCCGGCGGCGTCGGCATGCAGAATAACTGCGTCTTCACTCTCGAGGTTTGATCATGGGCCGTCACGTTGGAATTGTAGGGGTCGGTCAGACCCATCATGCACGCCGCCGGACCGATGTCAGCCAGGCGGGCCTGGTGCGCGAGGCAGTGGACCGTGCGCTCGCGGACGCCAAGCTGAGCATGGACGACATCGACACTGTCGTCGTCGCCACCGGTCCGGTTCTGTTCGCCGCGGTGAACCAGCCCGAAAAATGGGTGGTCGATGCGATCGGGGCGCAAGGCAAGTCGGTGGTCCGGTTGACCAGCGGCGGCGGCGCGGGCTTTGCCGGTGCGCTGGCTGGCTATTATCAGGTCGCGGGCGGATTTTCCGAGCGCACGCTGGTGGTCGCCTATGACAAGCTGTCCGAAGGGCAGCTGCAATATTCGATCTCCACCCTCTACGATCCTTTTTGGGGACGGGAGTTCGCGGTCGGCATCATGGGCTTTTCCGCCGCTTATTGGCGCGCGCGCATGGATGTGCTGGGCCATACGGAGGAAGCGGCGGCGATGGTTGCGGCAAAGAACCGCAAGAATGCGATCGCCAACCCTTATGCGCATGTGAAGAAGGAAGTCTCGGTCGACGACGTCCTCAATTCCAAGCCGCTCTGCTGGCCGATCAAGCTGCTCGATGTGCCACCCATTTCGGACGGGGCCGCCGCGATCGTGCTGTCGTCGGAAAAGATGGCGCATCATTCGACCAGCCGCCCGGCCTGGATCCGGGGCATCGCCTATTGCTGCGAGGCGGACAATGCGCCCGAACGGTCGTTGATGCTGTCCGAACCGCTGGCGATCGCCAGCCGCCAGGTCTATCGCGCCGCCGGCATCACCAACCCGCGCCGTCAGTTCGACGTGGTGGAGGTGCAGGAGCCCTATAGCTGCTTTGAGCTGAACTATTATGAGAGCCTGGGCCTATGTCCGCCTGGACAGGCGGCTGAGCTCGTCGCGTCCGGGGCGACGCAGCTGGATGGCGACATACCGGTCAATCCCTCGGGCGGCTGCATGGGCGCCAACCCCATCGGCGCGGTCGGCGTCATCCGCCTGATCGAGGCGGCGACGCAGGTCATGGGCAAGAATGAAACCCATCAGATCAAGGACGCCAAGACCGCACTCGTCCAATCGGGCGGCGGCTGGGCCAATCTGCGCGGTTGCGCCGTTCTGAGCGCATAAGGAGAGACACGATGTTTTCCGCACCGGACAGCTATCCGATCGACCTGCCGACCTTTCACAGCGAGATCAACCTGCCCTACACGCTAACGCCCGGCCGCGCAGCGGGCACTTTCCTGGCGGAGGTCAAGAACCGCCGGATCGTAGCGTCGCGTTTCGCGTCGGGTCAGGTTGTCGCCCCCGCGCAGGATTTTTCATCAACCGGCGGCGAGGAACCCGAAGCCTTTGTCGAAGCGCCGCATACCGGCGTGTTGACCGCCTTTACCCGCGTGGACGGCAACGTCATCGGTTTCATCCGCCTCGACGGTTGCGACAATGATTTCCCGCACCGCATCCTGGCCGACCTCGGCGACCTTTCGATCGGCCAGCGGGTCGAGGCGGAATGGGACGACAGCGTCGAACAGTCTGTGCTGGCGATCAAGGGATTCAAACCCGCACCCGATGCGCCAGTCGGCACCGTCCAGCCGCTGGCGACGACGGAAGAGCCGCTGGGCGTCATCCCCTATGCGATGAAACTCGATTATGAACATGCTTATGGCCCTTATTATGGGCGCATGTTCGACGAGATTCGCGAGAATGGCCGGTTCATGGGCGTGCGATCGCCTGGCAGCGACGTCGCGCTGTTGCCACCGCGCGAGATAGACGATGTCACCCATAACCGCACCGGCACCTGGAAGGCGTGTGCCGACACCGGCACCATCCGGGGCTGTTCCATCATCAATATGGAAGTCTATGGGCAGACCCGCAAGGTGCCCTATGTCTATGCCGAGATCGTGCTGGACGGCGCTTCGACCCGCATGATCCACGTCATCGAGATCGACAGCCTGGAAGAAGCGAAAGAGAAGATCAAGCCGGGCACCCGCGTCCGCGCAGTGTGGACCGATGGCGAGCGCAAGGGGCGCGTGTCCGACATCGAACGTTTCGAGGTGATCGAGGGGTGAGCCACTATCGCATCACCTCCCTTCGGCTGGGGGAGCTTTACCTGCCGCATGGCGGGGCGGTGATGCGCGATCCGGTGCATTGCTGGCTGATCCGCGGGGAGGGCCGCACGATCCTGGTGGATAGCGGGATGGCCGACATCCCCACCATCCACAAGCGGTTGCGCGTGCAGGGCACGGGCGGCGGCCATCCTGCATTGGTCGCCGCGCTCGCCGAACAGGGACTGACGCCGGCCGATGTCAGCCACGTCGTCCTGACCCATCTGCATTTCGACCATGCCGATAATCTGGACCTGTTTCCCGACGCCTGCGTGGTCGTGCAGCGGGCGGAACTGATGGCGGCGGTCGATCCAGTGCCTTCGCAGCGGGTCTTTTACTGGCGATCGACGCTCGACAATCTGATGGCGCGCAAGCGCCCGGCGCAATTGATGCTGCTGGATGGCGATCATCAATTGTTCCCTGGCATTCGCCTGTTGTCCGTCCCCAGCCATACGGAAGGAATGCAGGTCGTCATCGTCGATACGGCCAAGGGCAAGGCGGCGATCGTGTCGGACCTGGGCGACCATTATCGCTACTGGTTCCCGGCGGACGCACGCGCCACCAGCCAACCGCAGCGCTCGCTGACCGGCGCCTATCTGACCGGCAATATCCGCAGCGAGAGTGAGCGCGACTGGCAGCGGGCCATGCGCCGTGTGCAGGACAATAGCGACATCGTCGTGCCCGCTCATGATTTTCGCATACCGCGCAATATTCCGGACGAATGGTTCGCCATTCCCGATTCCACAGAGGGCGACCTCGCCCATCATCCCGTCGAAACAGAAACGCCTTGAGAGGTGCCCATGGCCTACGAAAATATCCTTTATGACGTCAGCGATCGGATCGCCACCGTCACGCTCAACCGGCCCGATGCGATGAACGCTACGACGGACGAGCTGTATCAGGAATTGCAACAGTTGCTGGGTGAGATCGCCGCAGACACATCGGTGGGCTGCGTCATTCTGACGGGGGCGGGCAAGGGGTTCTGCGCTGGGGCCGATCTCAAGGCGCGACGCGATCATATGACGCCGATCCAGTTGCGCGCCCGGCATCGCTGGATATTGAAGGACATATTGGAGCCGCTGTTCCGACTGGAAAAGCCTGTGATTGCCGCCGTCAACGGCGCAGCGGCCGGGGCGGGCTTCAACATCGCGCTGGCTTGCGATTTCATCATCGCGAGCGAGCAGGCCAGCTTCATCCAGGCTTTTGCCAAAGTGGGCCTGGTCCCCGATCTGGGTGGCATGTATCTGCTTGGTCGGGTGATCGGCATTAACAAGGCGAAGGAACTGTGCTTCACCGCGCGCAAGGTGCTGGCCGATGAAGCCAAGGCGCTGGGTATCGTCAACCATGTCGTGCCGCACGACCAACTCATGGGCGAGGCGCGGGCTACCGCAGCCAGGATCGTCGCTGGGTCGCCCACGGCGCTGGCCATGACCAAGACGTTGCTGAACAAGGCCAGCAATTCCACGCTCGACCAGATGCTGGAATATGAAAGCTACGCCCAAACCGTCGCCTATCTGACGCCGGAATATAAAGAAGGGGTGCAGGCGTTCCGCGAGAAGCGCGCACCCGATTTTGCCGCAGCGGCAGCAAGGGGCTGAATCATGGACTTCAGCTACAGCCCGCAGGAGGAGAGGTTTCGCGCGGAGCTTCGCGCTTGGCTGGCCGACGCCTTGCCGCGAGGCTGGGGCGAAACCGTGTTCGAACCGGAGGACGAGGACGAACGGGCGATGTTCCGCCTGGAGTGGGAACGCAAGCTCCATTCGGGCGGCTGGAGCGGAATCAACTGGCCGGTGGAATATGGCGGGCGCGGCGCCACTCTGGTCGAGCGCGCGATCTTCGCCGAGGAAATGGCGCGGGTCGGGGCGCCGGAAGGACTTAACATCATCGGCCATAACCTGGCTGGGCCGACGATCTTGCTGTTCGGCACGGAAGAACAGAAAAAATATTTCCTGCCCCGCATCCTGTCGTCTGAAGATGTTTGGTGCCAGGGCTTTTCCGAACCCAATGCCGGGTCCGATCTGGCGTCGGTGCGCACGCGGGCCGAGCGGCGCGGCGACAAGTTCATCGTCAATGGCCAGAAAATCTGGACGAGCTTCGCGCAATATTCGCAATGGTGCTTCGCGCTGGTGCGGACCGACCCGGATGCGCCCAAGCATAAGGGCCTGAGCTTTTTGCTGATCGACATGAAAAGTCCCGGCATATCGATCCGCCCGTTAAGGCAGATTTCAGGCGAGTGCGAGTTTAACGAGACGTTCTTCGATGACGTCGAGGTGCCGGTGGAGAATATCGTCGGCGACATCAACGACGGGTGGCGGATTGCCATGACCACGCTCGCCTATGAGCGGGGGCCGGAGGACGCGCTCGGCCGCCAGATCCGCTTCAGCCAGGAACTGGAAAAGCTGATCGGCACGACAGCCGCGACGCGGCGTGGCGATGCCATGCTGATCGACGATCCGATCGTGCGGCAGAAGCTGGCGCGCGCGGTGACGGAGGTAGAGGTCATGCGCCTGAACGCGGTGCGGACCTTCAGCAAATATCTGAACGGCGACGATAGGGGGCCGGACGCATCCATCATCAAGCTCTATTGGAGCCATGCGGCGCAGAATATGTATGAGGCGGCGATGGACATATTGGGGCCGACGGCGCCGATCGCCGCGCCAGATCCGCTGAGTACCGGCGGTGGGCGATTCCAGTTAAGTTACCTGCAATCCAAGGCCTTCACCATTTATTCCGGTTCCTCGGAAATCCAGCGTAACATCATCGGCGAGCGTATGCTCGGCCTGCCGCGTTAGGGGGACGGCGCCATGAATTTCGGGTTCAATGAAGAACAGAAAAGCCTGGGCGAGACGGTTGCCGCCTTGCTGGCGGATTTTCCCGCGCTGACCACGCCGGATCCGGCCGAGGCGCGCGATCCTGCGGTCTGGCGCGCGTTGGCCGATCTTGGGCTTTTTGCGCTGTTGGTGCCTGAGGCGCATGGCGGGGTCGGACTGACGCTGGTCGATGTCGCGCTGGCGATCGAGGCGCTGGGTGCGGGCCTGGCGCCGCCGATCGCCGCCTCCACCCTGATCGCAACCGACATCATCGTGCGCGAAGGCACGGCCCAGCAGCAGGCGTCGCTGCTTCCGCGCATCGCGACGGGTGATTTGCGCATTGCACTGGCGGTGATGGAGAATGGTCAGGGTTATGATCCTGGGGCGGTGCAAACCGTCATGGGGGGCAATGGCATCACTGGATCGAAGATATTGGTGCCGGACGCGGATGTCGCCGACCTGCTGCTGGTTGTAGCGCGTGTCGATGGCCGCGTGGGCCTTGTCCTGGTTGCGCATGATGCGCGGGGCGTGTCGATCCGGCATCATGCCGATATCGATCCGTCGAGCGGCCTTTGCGAAGTGACGCTCGACGGGGCAGCGCTGATGGACGGGGCGGTGATTGGTCATGCGGGATCGGGCGATGCCGTCACCCGCCTGATGGATGCCGGGGCGATCGTCTATGCCGGCATGGCGATGGGCATGGCCGGAAGGATGCTGGACACGGCGGTCGATTATGCCAAGACGCGCGTTCAGTTCGGCCAGCCAATCGGTGCGTTTCAGTCGATCAAGCATCGCTGCGCCGACATGGCCGTGGCGGTCGAGGCGGGGCGGTCAGCGGCCTATTATGCCTTTTGGACGGCGGCGGAAAATGTGCCCGATCGCAGTCGCGCCGCGTCCATGGCCAAGGCCTATTGCGGCGAGGTCGCTCGCGACGTCTGCAACGAAACCGTGCAGATTCATGGTGGCATGGGTTTCACCTGGGAATTGGGGCTGCATCGCTTTTTGCGCCGGACAAAGGTGCTGGAGCATGGCTTTGGCAATCATGTCTGGCATTATGAGCGGATCATGGTGGAAACGCTGGCGGTGCAATCTGCGGTCGAGGCCGCACGTGCGGCCTGACGGATGGGCCTTTCATCGGATGGTGTGGACCAGATGAGCGAACAATTGCTGCGTGACATCGAGATTCTGGCGGACTTGTTCAAGGCCGGCGGCTGGACCGAGTTGCGGGTCGAAAGCGGCGCGATCAGCCTGCTTCTGTCAAAGGACAAGGCGACGCTGTCGCTGGATGGGGGGCACCAGGCGGCAGTGTCGGTTGCCGCTGCACCTCCCGTCGTGGAAGATATGCCGGTGCAATCGGCATCAGACGGCATAGGCGCCAGCGCCGGGCCGATTGACCCGGCCTGGACGGCGGTGAAAGCGCCCAATCTAGGCACCTTCTATCGATCGCCAAAGCCCGGATCGCCCCCCTTTGTCGAAGTGGGCCAACGGGTCGAGGCACAAAGCGAACTCTGTCTGATCGAGGTGATGAAGCTTTTCACCTCGGTAAAGGCAGGAGTCGCCGGAACCGTCCGGCATGTTGCCGTGGCCGACGCCGATCTGGTCGAGGGCGGACAACCGCTCTTCTACATCGCGTGCGATTGAAAATTCTGAAAGACGCGCCGGACGGCCGCGGGAGAGTATAAGCGAATGGCTCATATCGAATTTCTCGACGAAACGATGCGCGACGGGCAGCAGAGCCTGTGGGGCCTGCGTATGCGCGCCGGCATGGCGCTGCCGGTGTCGCCGCTGATCGACAAGACCGGGTTCAAGACGATCGACCTGACCGGCGGCGGGATGCTGGACGTGCTCACGCGCTATTGTCAGGAAAATTACTGGGAGGGGCTGGACCTGCTGGTCGCCTCCATGCCCAACACGCCGCTGCGCGCGGGCCTGCGCGCCAACGCCAACGTCACGTTCAGCGTCAGCCCGCGCGCGCTGATGGACCTGTGGGTTCGTCGGCTGTGCGCGCATGGCGTGCGGTCTTTCTGGATCTACGATGTGCTGTTCGGCTTCGACAATATGTTGCGCCTGGCCAAGGTCGCGAAGGAAAGCGACGCCTGGGTGGCGGCCGCCGTCATGTTCGCGCTCTCGCCTGTCCATACCGACGAATATTATGCACAGAAGGTGCGCGTGCTGGCCGCCAGCCCGGACGTGGACAGCATCCTGCTCTACGATACGGCCGGGGTGCTGGAGAAGGAGCGGCTTCAGACGCTGATGCCCGGCATCGTGGCGGCGGCCAATGGCAAGCCCATCGAGTTCCACGCCAACAACCTGCTGGGCATGACGGCGAAGGCCTATCTGGACGCAGTGGACCTGGGTGTGTCCGTCCTCCACACCGCCAGCAAGCCGATGGCGAACGGCCCGTCCGTTCCCGCAACCGAGACGATGGTGCGCAATATCGAACTGAAGGGCCATACCCATAATCTGGACAGCAGCCTGTTCCAGCCGGTGGCCGATCATTTTCGCGCCGTCGGCAAGGCGGCCGGCTTCCTGGTCGACCAATATGCCGAATATGACGTCTTCTCGATCGAGCATCAGATTCCCGGCGGGATGATGGGGACATTCAAGGCGCAGCTTGCCATGCACAATATGACCGATAGGATCGGCGATGTGCTGGCGGAGGTCGCGGCTGTGCGCAAGGATCTGGGCTATCCGGGCATGGCGACGCCGTTCAGCCAGCTTGTCGGCATCCAGGCGGTGCTGAATATCGTCACTGGCGAGCGTTATGGCACCGTACCGGACGAGGTCGTGCAATATGCCGCCGGCTTCTATGGCGAAACGGTCGCGCCGATCGACGCCAATGTGCTGGACCGCATCATGGGCAGCGCACGAGCCAAGGAAGTGCTCGACAACCCGCCGCCCGATCCGGACCTGGCCGAGCTGATGAAGCAATATGGCACGCAGGACGAGGATGAATTGATCCTGCGCGCTACCGTGCCGCAGGCGGACATCGACAAGATGCGCGCGTCCGGGCCGGTCCGGCGTGATTATCCGCTGCTGTCGTCGCCCGAACTGGAACAGATGCGCAAGCTGATGCAGGTCGCCACCATGCCGGTGGTCGAGTTGAAGTCGGCCGGCCTCAACCTCAGCCTGCGGCGCGATAGCTGATGCGCCGCTATGTCGTGACGCCGGGCGAGGGGATCGGGGGGCTGAGGATCGAGACGGCCGCGCCGCCTCAACCGGCGCGCGGTCAAGTGCTGGTGGCGATGAAGGCCGCGTCGCTCAACTATCGCGATCTCATGATCCTGGGCGGCCAATATCCTGGCATGGATGCCACCCCTGTGGTCCCGTTGTCCGATGGCACTGGGGAGGTGATCGCGATCGGCGAAGGCGTGTCCCGGTTCGCGGTCGGCGACCGGGTTGCTGGCATATTCCTGCAAAGCTGGGCGGGCGGCACGATCACGGATGCTGATATCGGCTCGGCGCTGGGCGGTGGAATCGACGGCGTGCTCGCGGAACAATGCCTGTTCAGCGAACAGGGGCTTGTCGCGATTCCCGACCATCTGACCTATGAGCAGGCCGCGACGCTACCTTGTGCTGGCGTGACCGCGTGGAACGCGCTGTTCGGCGCGCGTTCGCTAATCGCGGGGCAGACGGTGCTGACACTGGGGACCGGCGGCGTTTCGATGTTCGCCATACAATTCGCGCTGGCGGCGGGCGCACGCGTCATCGCCACCTCCTCGAGCGACGCGAAACTGGCGCGTGTTCGCGACATGGGCGTGGCGGACACGATCAATTATAGCGCCACGCCCGAATGGGGCGCGGAAACCCGGCGGCTGACCGGGGGCCGCGGCGTCGATACAGTGGTCGAAGTCGGCGGCCCCGGCACGCTCGCCAAGTCGATAGAGGCAACGGCGCGCGACGGCATCGTGCAATTGATCGGCGTGCTGTCCTTTGCGCAGATCGACCCGCTGCCGATCCTGACGAGCGGTATCACGGTGCGCGGCTTCATGGTGGGACCGCGCGAGATGTTCGAGGCGATGAACCGTGCGATCAGCCAGCACAAAATCGTGCCGGTGATCGACCGCGTCTTCCCATTCGAAGACGCGGCGGCGGCCTATGCCCATATCCAGTCCGCCGGGCATTTCGGAAAGGTGGTCATTCGCATCGCCGACTAACGCGCCTTAGCGCGCCAGATAGCCGCCATCGACGGGATAATAGGTGCCGGTCATGAAGCTGGCGAGCGGCGAGACGAGGAAGCAGACGGCGGCGGCAATCTCCTCGGGCTGGGCGATGCGTCCGAGCGCGTGCATGGCTGCAATTTCCTGCATCCTGTCCCGCGTCGCCGCCTGGAGCAGCGGGGTTTCGACATAGCCCGGACCGACGGCGTTGACGCGAATGCCCATTGGCGCACCCTCCAGCGCTGCTGCCTTGGTCAGGCCTACGATAGCGTGCTTGCACGTGGTATAAGCCGATGCGCCGGCCGCCGCCACGGCGGACATGACTGACCCGATATTGACGACGGCGCCGCCGCCAGCATCGCGCATTGCCGGGATTTCGGCTTTGAGGCTGAGGAACACGCCGTCCATGTTGACGGACGCCACGCGCCGCCATTCCGCGAAGGGCAGTTCGCTGATCGGCGTATGCGTGCTGGTGACGCCGGCGTTGTTGACGGCGATGTGGAGCGCGCCGAATTGCTGACGGGCAAAGTCCACCATGGCGAAGCAGGACGCCTCATCCGCCGTGTCAGCCGCCGTGCCGGCCACATTCGGGCCGAGCGTGGCGGCCAGCGCCCGCGCTGCGTCACCGTTGAGGTCCGCGATCACCACCTTCGCCCCGGCGGCGAGCAGCGCCTCCACGCAGGATTTGCCGATGCCCGATGCGCCGCCCGTGACCAGGGCGACCTTGTCCGTCAGATCAATGGGGGTCATGTCTTCTGCCTTATCGTTGGATCTTCGCTTGCCAGTTCGAGGATGAAGTCCTCGATCGGCCGGTTTACCCGGCGCGGGTTGCTGAGGTTCACCGCATGAGGTCCGCCTGGCACCAGCGTCACCACGCGCGGATCGGGAACAGCCTGGGCTGTCAGCAGTCCCAGTTCGTGCGAGGTGGCAAGGTCGGCGAGGCCGTGGATCACCGCGACCGGCATGGTGACCTCCGCCAGCCGGTGGAACAGCGGATCGATCGATGCGAGCGCGCCGGTCGCGTCGCGCACCTGCGCCTTCGACATGCGCGACCAGGCGTCATGCCAGTGGGCATGGTCGATCCCTGGCCCCAGAATGAAATCACCCAGGAAGGTGAGCTTTTCGATGTCCGGGCCGTTCTCGATCCAGTCGCCGATATGGCGGGCAAAGCTGTCGTCGTCGCTCTTGGGTGCTTCGCCCGCCTGGGTCGAAAGTTGCACCAGTCCGTGAAACCGCTCCGGCGCGAGCAACGCGGCGCGCATCCCGACCAGGCCCCCCTGGCTCATGCCGACATGGATCACCTTGTCGAGGCCGAGCGCGTCCATCATCGCCAGCATGTCGCGCGCCGAATCCCAATAGTCGAACGGCCCGTCCCAGACCGTATCGCCATGCGCCCGCGCGTCCCATGCGATGCAGCGCCAGCGGTCGTGAAAATAGTCGAGTTGCGGCGCGAACATTGATCGGTTCATCATATAACCATGACTGAACAATATGGCGGTGCCGCCGCCGCCGCTATCGTCGAGTGCGACGGTCGCGCCTGTGGGTAAGGATAATGTCTGCACGCCGCTCTCTCCCGCTTGCATCAGATTGCCGATATGCCGCCGTCAACCATATGGCAGGCGCCATTTACATAGGTGGAGGCGTCGGACAGCAAATAGGCGGCGGCCTGCGCGACCTCCGCCATACGACCGAAGCGGCGGCTGGGGATCACCGCCATCCGCGCCCGCGCGCGTTCAGACGGTTCGCCCGGCTTGCTGCCCATGATCGCGTCGATCATCCGTCCGTCGAGCGGGCCGGGGCAGAGCGCGTTGACGCGCAGCCCTGCTGGGCCATAGTCGATTGCGGCACAGCGCGTCAGACCGATCACCGCGTGCTTGCTGGCGACATAGGCGCTCATGCCAGCGGCGCCCTTGATCCCGCCGGTGCTGGCGATGTTGACGATCGACCCGCCCGGCGTCCGCATCCGGGGTATGCCATGCTTCATCCCCAGGAACACGCCGGTTACGTTGACGTCCATCACCCGGCGGAACAGGGCAGTATCAAGCGCATCGAGCGGCGTTGCTGCATTTTCGATGCCCGCCCCGTTGACGAGGCCGCCGAGCGGTGTCTCCAGCGTCGCGAAGGCGCGAGCCACCGAGGCTTCGTCCGCGACATCGACGACGATCGTGCGCAGGCGAGGTGAGCCGGTCATGGCGTGGAGCGCGGCCGCGTCGCGGTCGATCGCGATGACATGGGCGCCAAGCTCCAGCAGCAGCGTGGTCATGGCCGCACCCAGCTCGCCTGCTGCGCCCACGACGGCGATGTGGCGGCCGTCCAGGTCGATGAGGGGGCGGCCTGTCATGACGCGAAGGTCGCGAGATAGCGTTCCGTCAGCGCAGCGTCATAGGCGCTGTGCTGCGCCAGTTGCGTCTGCCAGTCGATGTCGGTTTCGATTGGGTTGCCCGTCGCCAAGTGACGGATCTGATTGAAATAATAGGCGATAGTAGCCTGCGCCTCCGTTCCCGGCTGATCGTCGGGCGAGGGGAGACGGTCGATTCGGCCATCGAGCAAGGCATCGACCAGCCCAGCGTCGAGGCAGAGCGGGCGGGCGATGCCAACAGCGTCGAGCGCGCCCGTCTCGAGCGCTTGTGCCATGGCGGCGCGGCTGCGAAATCCACCGGTGACGGCGAGCGGCACTGACACATGCGGACGCAGGCGCGCAGCGAAGTCAAGGAAATAGGCTTCGCGCGCCAGGGTGGACGCTTTCTTGAGCAGCGTGCCATCCTGTTCGCGACCCACCATGACTTGCGATTCGTAACTGCCGCCGGAAATTTCGAGCAGGTCGATGCCGGCTGCGCAGAGCCAGTGGACGATCTGGATCGATTCCTCTTCGGTCAGGCCGCCTTTCTGGAAATCGGCGCTGTTGAGCTTGACGGATATCGGGAAATCGGCGCCCGTCGCCGCGCGGATGGCGGTGACGATGTCGAGCAGCAGCCGCGCGCGATTCTTCAGGTTGCCGCCCCAATCATCGTCGCGCCTATTGGTGAGGGGGCTGAGGAACTGGGACAGAAGATAGCCGTGCGCGGCATGGACTTGCACGCCGGTAAAGCCGGTGTCACGGGCGGTCAGCGCGACATGGACGAAACGGTGCTGGATGTCGTCAATTTCCGCGACGGTCAGCGCTCGGCACATGCCAGCGCCGCCGACCAGCGGCATGGCGGATGGGGCGACGAATGTGTCGGGCGATGCACCTGCCTGTCGGCCAGGATGATTGATCTGCATCCAGATATGGGTGCCGTTCTCCCGTCCTGCAGCGGCACATGCCCTGAGCTGTTCCAGCCCGCCATTGCCGTCGATCGCGACATTGCCCGGCCGCTCGACGAAACGCCGATCGACCTGGACATTTCCGGTCAGAAGCAGGCCCGCGCCGCCCCGCGCCCAGCGTCCGTAAAGCGCGGCATGATCAGCGGTCGCGCGATTGTCCGGCGTGCCGATGCCTTCGGTCATCGCGCCTTTAACTACGCGGTTCTTGAGCACGGCGCCGCAGGGCAGCGTCAACGGGTCGGTCAGGGTGGGTGGCATGATCGGTTCTTCTCTAGCGGATGTAGCGGCGGACATAATCGCGGCCCAGGCCGACCTTCTCGAAATGGGCGGCGCTCTGTTCGATGCGGGTGAAGACGTTGGACTGACCGACAGGCCGGTCATCATCGTCCAGTTCGATCAGCGATCCCGCGATCCAGAACAGGGTTTCCGACCCGCCGGGCAGTCCTATCAGCGTGTGGGTGTCGCCGGCCGGCTCCAGCAGATACTGGCCTGCGGTCGCGATCCAGTCGCGCTCGCGGTAGCGCCACTGTCCCGACAGGACATAGGCCTGGACCGGGCAGGCATGGGCATGGCGGCTGATCTTGCCCTCCGCCCGGATGCGGGTGACATTGGCCCATGCTCCCGATACGGTATCGAACATCAGCGGGCGCATCCACACCCCGTCCATGGCGGCGGGCACCCATTCGCGGTCGTCCTGGCTGCTGGTTTCCAGCAACAATTCGCTGTGCCGGAACGATCCGGCGGGATGGTCATGCGTCATTTCGCCTCCTGTGGCAGTGCATAGGCATGGAAGGTGCGGCCGAGCGGGAAGGATTGCGACGTGACATGGCCGGTGGCGGCAATCACCACGAACTGCCGCCCGCTGCGTGGCCCGACATAGGTCATGGGATTGGCGTTGCCGCTGGCGGGCATGCGCACCGACCACAATTCCTTGCCCGTGTCCGTCGCAAAGGCGCGAAAGGTGCGTTCCTTAAGCCCGCCGAAGAAGGTCAGGCCGCTGCGCGTGACCAGCGTGCCGCCGAAACCGGGCATCCCCATGCGGATCGGCAGGCCGACCTTCAGCCCCAAGGGGCCGCTGTCGCGCACGGTGCCGACGGGACGCTGCCAGGCGATCTTGCGGGTCGTCATGTCGATCGCGGTCATGCGGCCATAGGGCGGCGCCAGGCAGAGCGTGCCGAGCGGACTGGTGAAGCCGCGCAGGCGCGCGCCATAGGGCGTGCCCGCCATCGGCAGGGGTGCGGCGAAATCGGTTGCATTGTGGCTCGCCCCCGGTCCCTTGCCGTCGCCAGCTGCCGCGCGCGGGACCAGTTGCATCAGCGTGGGATAATAGATGCTGTTGACCAGCAGCAGCCGCCGTTCGGGATCATAGGAAACCCCGCTCCAGTTCATGCCGCCCCCCAGGCTGGGATAGAGCAGGGATTCGGTGAGGCCAGGCGGGGTGTTGGGGCCGTCATAGCGCAGCTTGCGGAAATGGATACGGCACCACAACTGGTCGATCGGGGTGATGCCCCACATGTCACGCTCCGTGATCCGGTGACCCGCGAGCGAGGGCATGCCGATGGAGAAAGGCTGGGTGGGGGAAAGGCGTTCTTCCGGCACCTTGCCCGCTTGTGGCGCCCGTTGTTCGCGTACCTGCGCCAACGGCTTGCCGGTGCGGCGGTCGAGCAGGAACAGTTCGCCCCGCTTGGTCGGCTGGACCAGCGCAGGGATCGTGCCGCCCGGCGCGGGCAGGTCGATCAGGGTCGGTTGCGAGGCGACGTCATAGTCCCACAGGTCGTGATGCGTAGTTTGAAAGGACCAGCGAACCGCGCCGGTCGCGGCATCCAACGCGACGACGGAGCTGCCATATTTCTCGCTCTGCGCTGAGCGATAGGCGCCGAAATGATCCGGCGTTGCGCTGCCGGTGGGCACGAACACCAGGCCCAGTTTCGCGTCGGCGCTCATTGGCGCCCAGCTGTTGGGGGTGGAACGGGTATAGGCCTGTCCAGCCGGCGGGCTGTGCGAATTGTCGGGATTTCCCATATCCCAGGCCCAGCGCAGCGCGCCGGTGGTGACGTCGTAGCCGCGCACCACGCCCGACGGCTCGTCCGTGCTGACATTGTCGGCGACCCAGCCGCCCAGCACAATCACATCGCCGATAATTACCGGGGCGGAGCTGATATAATAAAGGCCGGGCGCGGTGCGGCCCATGCCTTGGTTCAGATCGACGAAGCCACCCTGGCCGAAGGTGGGGCATGGGCGGCCGGTGGCGTTATCGAGCGCGATCAGTTGAGCGCCGTAGGTCGCGGTGATGACGCGACGACGGCAGGTGGCGGGCGCGGTCTCGCCGCCATCATGATAGGCGACGCCGCGACAGGTCCGCACCGCTGACCCGCCCTTTGGATCAACCTTCGGGTCGAAGCGCCAGAGCGGCTTGCCGGTTTCCGGATCAAGCGCAAAGACGACATTGGTTTGCGTACAGAGCAGCAGCTTGCCGTCCACCATCAGCGGCGTGGATTGCATGGGGCTGGGGACAGGCGCGCTCATCGGGTCGTGCCCGGTGTCGAAGGTCCAGGCGAGATGCAGCTTTCCGACATTGGCTGGCGTTATCTGTGTCAGCGGCGAAAAGCGGGTGCCGGCGTCGTCGCGGCCCCAGACCGGCCATTGACCAGGATCGCCGGACAGGGCCACCGGCGTCATCTTGCGACCGGCCGCCGCCGCGATCTCCATTGGCGACTGGAGCGCGCACCCCAGAATCAACAGCAAGCCCGCGACCCCCACCAGCCCCGCCGCGACTGCTCCATCACCGACCCGATGACGGACGAAGGGCAGCAGGAAGGATAAGCCGAACAGGGCGGGGCCGACGATCCTGGCGGTCAGCTGCCAGCCGTCGAACCCGACTTCCCACAGCGCCCACAGGATCGTAACCGCCAGGAACAGCGCAAAGAGCCAGCCGGCTCGACGGTCGCCGTGCCACAGCCAATAGCCGCTGAGCGCTACGGCGATACCACCGGGCAGATAATAAGGTGACCCGCCAAGCCACGCCAGCCAAGCGCCGCCTAGGCTTACAACGAGGCCGAAAAAGAGCAGCAGCGCGGCGAGGAGGCGGGTCAGCCAGATCATGGCCGGGCGTATCGCGCGGCCGTTATTGTCCTCATGCGTTAAAGCCCCTTTGCAATATCTCCATGAAGGGGGCGAGGTCCGGGAAGCCCGAAGTGGCGGTGATGCCGCCGTCGACCGGGATGATCGCGCCCGTCATGTAGGATGCCTTGTCGGACGCCAGGAAGGCGACGACTTCCGCAATCTCTTCGGGCTGGCCGATGCGAGTCATCGGCACGGCGCGGATGAAATTATCGAACACGCTTTCGGCGGCCTTGAGCCCCGCGAAGAGTGGCGTGTCCACACAGCCAGGGCAGATGGCGTTGACGCGGATGCCCGACTTGGCCATGTCCATCGCCAGCGCGCGGGTATAGTTGACCACGCCACCCTTGGCCGTGTTGTAGGCGGTCATGCCGAAATCGCCCAGCATCCCTGAAATGGAGGCGTTGTTGACGATAGCGCCTGATCCGTTGCGGACCATGTGCGGCAGCGCCGCCTTGCAGCCGTAGAAAACTGAATAGAGGTCGACCTCTATCACCCGCCGGAAGGTCGCCGCGTCAAGGTCGAGCGTCGTGCCCATGCCGCCTATGCCGGCATTGTTGAACAGGATGTCGATCCGGCCGAAATGCGCCGCCGCCCCATCGACGAAGGCGATGACATCGTCCTGCTGCGACACGTCGGTGCGCGTGAAGCTGGCATTGCCCGCGCCCAGTTCAGTGACCAGTGTCTGCCCCATATCCTCGTTGAGGTCGGCAATCGCAATGCGGCCGCCGTCGCGCACGATGGTGCGGGCGAAGGCCGCGCCAATGCCCGAAGCGCCGCCGGTCACGAGCGCGACCTTGCCATCGAATAGCTGGGTCAACATCCTCTCCATCAATTCATATTGTTATATCCGAATCATTGTCGGAAAATATGGTTCAAAAGACAAGCTGTTTCTAAAGGTGATTCTGCAATAATATGCTCGCCGCGCCGATACCGTGGGATTGCGTCTCCACGAGCTTTCCGGCAGTGCATCCATTCACTAGCGACAAATGCCGAATGAATATCGATTTTGTGTCGTCGGCATCCCCATTGCTGCTATGCTTTGGGACAAAGGGAGAGGAGATCGTGATGATCGATATAGATGTCATTTCCGTGCGCTCGGGCGACGTCAGCTTATCCGTTGCCGTGGCAGGGAAAGGGCCACTCGTCATCATGATGCACGGTTGGCCTGATCTCGGGCGAGCCTGGCGCCATCAGATGGGACCGCTGGCCGATGCCGGCTATCGTGTTGCTGCGCCCGACATGCGCGGATATGGCGACTCTTCCGCGCCGGAAGACCCCGCTGCCTACACGATCGATCATGCCGCCGATGATATGTCCGCCATCGCTGACGCGCTGGGTTATCGGACCTGGATTTCGGTCGGCCATGACTGGGGGTCGCCGGTCGCTTGGCGCACGGCGCAGCGATTTCCGGATCGAGTGCGGGCCGTCTTCTCTCTTGGCGTGCCGCATCGCTTGCCCAGCCCCGTCGGTGCGCATGAATGGTTCGATGCGGTTTATCCTGGCCGCTTCTACTATATGCGCTATTTCGAGCCGGTCGGTCCGGCGGAGGATGAACTCGGGCGCGATGCCCGCGACAGCCTGAAGCGGATATTTCACGCATTGTCGGGTGAGGTGCCCTTTGGCGAATGGCTCAAGCCCCGGCCGCTGGACGACGCCCTCCTCCCCGGTCTCGCCTCGCCGCCAGCCGGGCCGTTGTCATTCATGAGCGATGCAGAACTGGATGCCCACGCCGCGCCTTTCCTGCGTAATGGCTTTTATGGCTCGCTATGCTGGTACAGGAACTGGGACACGAACGAGGCGCAAGCGCGCGCCTATGGTGACCAGACCATCCGTCAGCCCACCGGCTTCCTGTGCGGCGACCGCGAGATCGTGCTGCTCATGTTCGACCATGGCCTTGAGACCCAGCGCACGCTGTGCCCTGACCTGCGAATGGAACGCATCCTGTCGGGCTGCGGCCATTGGACGCCGTCCGAGCGACCCACTGAGACGACCACAGCCTTGCTGGAATTCCTGTCCGATGTGGCGCGGCGGCCAGGCGAAGGCGCTTCTTAATAGCGAAATGACATGCCCATGCACAGGATCGCACCGCCTAGCCATGCCAGCTTGCCCATCGAAGGGGCATCGCCATAGATTGTCATGCCGACGATCACCGAGCCTATAATGATGGCCAGCGTGATGATGGGAATCAGCAAGCTGAGATCGACGCCCGACAATATCAGTCGCGCCATGCAGACCACGCCGATGGCGTAACAGGCGAAGACACCGAAGCTGGGCAACGGCGCGGTCATTCCGCGCGTCGCGGGGAGGATCGACGCCCCGGCAAGCTGGAACAGGGTGGCGGCCACGAACAGGGCCAGGGTTCCGGCGGTCATGTCCGTCATGCGACGCCGCCTTCGGTTCGGGCAATGCCGGTCGAAGCGGCTCCGGTTGGCCGGATGGTTATGCCCAGCCCTTCCTCCGCCGTGCGCAGGTCCAGATAATCGCGCCATGCGGCGATCCTGCCGTCGCGTACCTCCATGACGCCGGTGACCGGCAGCGGCACGACGACTGATCGATCAGCCTTGGACTCCAGATAGTCGACTCGCTCTGTGAAGATGATAGCGTCGCGCGAGGCGATGCTGAGCGTCTCGATCCGCACCGAAAAGGCGGAAAAAATACTGTCCAGATAGGCACGGATCTGGTCGAGGCCGTGCCGTGGCGGCAGGGGCATATCGATATAGCTCGCACCCTCGGCAAAATAGCCGAGCAGGATATCGACATTGCCGCTTTCCCAATGGTCCAGAAACTCCAGCACCATGGTCTCGTCGTCGCTATAGGCAATCGGCATCTCGCTCATCCTCTCCTCTGTGTCGAACCGGCCAAATCGCCAGCATCTTGTTTTATAGGATGGGGGCCACGCCCCGCGTCGGTCCCGCTTCCACCGTGCAGCGAGGTTTTGCCCACATCGAGGAATTGCCCGATCACTTCATGAACCTTGCTAGACGTTGCGGGAGGCGGCGATGTTTCAGTAGGCGGGTATGGGAATCGATCGGGCAGCTATCAGCCGGGAATCCTGAAGCGCTGCGCTGCGATGGAAAACAACAGCCTGATATGCTGGATTTTCAAAGAGTCTCTGGACCGCCCCGAAATTTGGATATTGCACCAGCAGAATGTCGTCCCAGCGCTCTTCCGCTGGGCTGACAACATGGCCCACGACCGATCCAAGCCAGAAGATGCTGGCACCCGCCGCCATGACCAGCGGGGTCGAAACCGAAGCATAACGTTCGAAATAGGCATCGCGGCCGGAGCATGGGGTTGCGTCGCAACCGGGATCGTAGCTCGCCCTATCGCGAAACCTCAGCATGTTGACCATTGTGACCGGCTCGTCGCCAGCGCTCCTGGCGATTTCGCGAACCCTCTCCATGTCGAATGCTGCAGTCATGACGATGCCTTTCTCGCGCCGCTGGAGGCGCTGCGTTGTGTGGCCGCTCAGACCGATCCGCGCTTATATTTTTCGAGCATGGATGCCTGTGCCTCGGCGGTCAGTTGCGCGCCGGCATAGCCTGTCGCCATGACTTCCTCGAAGCTCTTGCGCAGCGGATCGCCCAGGCCATTGAAATAGGGCATGACTTCCTCTGCGAAGAGTTGGTGGCTACGCACGGTTGCGGGGTAACGCGCCCAATCCACGCCCATCAGCAGATAGGTGCCGAAGCCACCCGACTTTTCAATCAGGCGGTTGATCTGCGCCCGCGCCATTTCGGGCGTGCCGATGACGGCGGCGCCGCTCTCGTTCAGCATGTCCACGATCTTGTCGATGTCCCACCAATCGATGTCGGGCGCCGGATTGATGTGTGCGCGATAATCTTCCAGCAGCGACAGGCCGTAGCGAACGTCCTCCTTCGCCTGCTCCATGGTTTCGGCAAGGTGCATCGGCCCCATCAGGCGCCAATCCTTTCGCGACGGCTTGGGCTGGCCATGGGTAGCCGCTTCCTTCTCCATGATCTCCCAATGGCCGAGCAGCTTCTCGATGCCGTCCGGGTCGGTGGCCGCGACGGAGAGCATGCCCATGCCGTGCCGACCTGCCAGCAGCGGACCGGACGGGGACAGGACGCTCACCGTGGCCATATCGAAATTGGAATAGGGCAGCATCTGCAATCGGGCGTCCTGCAGGTCGAACCAGTCGGTCTTTCGGGTCACCCGCTCGCCTTTGAACAGCGGGATGATGACTTCCAGTGCCTCCTGCAATCGCTGTCGGTTCTGCGAGGGGTGGAGGCCCATCATCTGCGCATCTTGGACCAATTGGCCTGGCGCCACGCCGAACATCATGCGGCCGCGCGTCTGATAGTCGAGTTGCACGATCCGGTCGGCGACCCAGAGAGGATTGTGATAGGGCAGGGTGATCGCGCCGGTGCCCAGCTTGATCCGCTTGGTCCGTTCGGCCGCGGCGGCGATGAACAATTCTGGACTGCCGATGGTCTCGATCCCGCCGGAATGATGTTCACCGATCCAGGCCTCGTCAAAGCCCAGTTCGTCGAGATTGATGATCGTCTGCATGTCCTGCTGGAAGGAAACCAGCGGATTCATGGCTGGCTTGTGATAAGGCCCCATGAAAATCCCGAACCGCATCCTGTCTTCGAAAAACTTCATCTTTCTCTCCAGCATTAGGGGCCGGCACGCGCGGGCGGCGGCCTAGCATCAGGCGATCAGAAACTGGCGGGAGCGATCGCGCGTCGCTTTTGGACGAGGACAGCGCAGGGCATCATCCAAGAGCGCGGAAGATACACATTGTCATGTCGTGGCATATCAGTGTCCTCTCCTTGCTCCGTTGTGCCGGATGCTTGCTTCTGGGTGCGATCTTGTGGCGCGCAATGCACATGCTGTCAATCCGACATATATTCGGAAAATATTGACGATGGGGGTGATGCAGGAATAGATAGAGCCGATAATTGTGAATTTTGCCTGATATATACCAAGAAAATTCGATAATTTGTTCGCGACCTCGTTATTCGGGACGGCGGGCGAGAGGTAAGGAGAGGACCGACATGCTGAAGGATAAGGCTATTATCGTGACCGGCGGCGCTTCCGGGATCGGCCGTGCTGCAGCTGACCTGTTCGCGCGCGACGGCGCCCTGGTCATGATCGCGGACCGCAGCGCGGATGCGGGCGCAGAAGCTGCCGAAGCCATTTGTGCCGCAGGGGGCGAGGCCGCGTTCGTCGCGTGCGACGTCGCCGACGACGAATCGGTCGCCGCGATGGTTGCGGCGACGGTGGCGCGCTTCGGCCGCCTGGACGGTGCATTCAACAATGCCGGCATCGAATTCGCCAGCAAGATTGTGCCGGACCTCAGCTTCGCCGAATGGCGCCGGGTGATCGACATCAACCTGAACGGCGTGTTCCTGTGCATGAAGCATGAAATCGCGCAGATGCGCCAGTCGGGCGGCGGCGCCATCGTCAACACCGCATCCGGCGCGGCGGTGGCGGCGTCACCCAACATGGCGGAATATGCCACGTCGAAGGCCGGCGTGACCGGCCTGACCCGCGCGGCATCGTGCGAATATGGGGATACGCAGGTTCGCGTCAACGCGGTGCTGCCGGGTCTGATTTTGACCCCGATGACGGAGGAGCGGCTATTCAACGATGCGTCCTTCGGCGCGACACTGGAGCCGCTGCGGGCGCGCCATTCGGTCGGTCGGTTTGGCAAGCCGGACGATGTGGCGGAGGCCGCGCGCTGGCTGCTCTCGGATCTCTGTCCCTTCGTCAATGGGATCAGCCTGCCCGTTGATGGCGGCTTCCTGGCTCGTTGAAAGGTTTCACGCCGCGGGTCAGCGTCGGCTGATCTGCGGCAGGGCATAGGCGACCAGGACATTACGCTCATTGCTGGCCAATGCTGCGCTGCCGCCCGCCGCTATCACCACATATTGCCGCCCGTCATCGCCAACATAGGTCATAGGCGTCGCATTGGCGCTGGCGGGCAACATGGTCTGCCACAATAGCCGTCCTGTTGCCGTTTCGATCGCGCGGAGCCTCCGGTCCGGTGTCGAGGCGATGAAGGTGAGGCCGCTGGCGGTCGTGATTGATCCGCCCAACGTCGGGAGCCCGATGGTGAAGGGCAGGCGCGACGGGATGCCCATCGGTCCCATGCTGTCGGCCATGCCGATGGGCTTGCTCCACAACAGCTTGCGGCTGTCCAGGTCGACCGCGCTCAGCGTGCCGAAGGGCGGCTGGATGCACGGCACGCCGAGCGGTGAAAGGAACATATGATTCTGTGCGCCATAGGGCGCGCCCGTCTGCGGCACGCCCAGGCGGAAGCGTTCCAGCGAAGGCGACTGTCCCGGCGTACCCATCGGCGCCAAGCCGAGCGCCCTTACTTCCTTCGCGCTGATCAGATGATTGAGCGTGGGCATGTTGGTGCTATTGACGATCATGATGCGCCGCTGCCGGTCGATCGAAATGCTGCCCCAGTTCACGCCGCCAGCGGAACCTGGATACTGGATCGACCAGTCCTGCCGCGGCGGGGTAAAGGCGCCGTCATACCGCAGCTTGCGAAAGGCGATGCGGCACCAGAGCTGGTCGATCGGGGTCAGACCCCACATCGTAGCTTCGGTGAGGGCGCGCGCGCCAAAGGCCGGCATGCCCACGGAAAAGGGTTGAGTGGGCGCGGTCCAGTCGCCTGGCGCAGCACCCTGCGGCACCGGCTTTTCCACGACCGGAGACAACGGCCGGCCGGTCGCGCGATCCAGCACGAAGCTTTGGCCGGTCTTGCTGATGCTGACCAGCGCAGGGATCATCCGGTCGCCGACGCGAACGTCGGTCAGCACGGGCTGCGACGCGACATCATAATCCCACAAGTCGTGATGCACCGTCTGGAACGTCCATCGCGGCCGCCCGGTGCGGTTGTCTACGGCGACGATCGCGTTGGAGAAGCGCTCCGCCCCAGGTGAGCGGCGACCGCCGAAAAAATCCGGCGTGGCGACGCCGAAGGGTAGATAGACCAGGCCCAGTCTCTCATCGCTGCTCGCCACGCTCCACATATTGGGGGTACCAGGCGCATAGCGCGCCTGCGGCGTTCCGCGTTCCGGATCGGCTGGGTCGAACGCCCATACCGGCTCGCCGCTGGCCAGATCATAGCCGCGCACGACGCCCGAGGGCTGGTCCATCTTCTGCCCGTCCAGCCCGTAGGAGCCGGTGACCACGACATTGCCGGACACGACCGGCGTCGATGTCACATAATAGAGCACCGAGGAATAGTTGCCGATGCCGTCGGTTAGCGACACCTCGCCATCGCGTCCGAAATCGCGGCATCGCGCGCCGGTGCGAGCATCGACGGCGATCAGGCGGGCATCGATCGTCGCGCTGTAGATCCGCTTGCCGCAGGGGGCGGCCGAGTCGGCAAAGGCGTGATAAGCAACGCCGCGGCAATTGGCGAAGGCATGACCCATATCCTTCGTGTGCGGATCGAACCGCCAGAGCTGGCGGCCGGTGGTCGCGTCAAGCGCGAAGATGACATTGTGCGGCGAGCAGAGGAACAACCGGTTGCCGACCTTGATCGGCGTAGCCTCGAACGCCAGTGCGCCGGCACCGCCGGGACGTGGTTTGGCGCCGGTCTCGAATGACCAGGCAGGCTGCAGCCGGGCGACATTGGCGGGGGTGAGTTGCGCCGCGCTGGCGAAGCGATCGCCGCCAGCACCATTGCCCCATTGCCGCCACTCGGTGGGCGGGGCCGCTGCTGGCAAGGCGACGGCATTGTCTGTTGCGATTGGTTGTAACAACCAGGCGCCGCCGGCGAACAGAAGGAGCGTCAACAGGCCGCCGCCTATGAACCAGCCCCCATGGATCGGACGCGCGCCATAGCCGCGGCGGACGGGCGATAGCAGCAGTAGGAGTCCGAGTATGGCGGGGCCGACTATGCGTGGCGCCAGCGCCCAGAGATCGCCCCCGCTTTCCCATAAGGCCCAGATCAGGGTTGCGCCGAGCATCGCGCCATAGATCCATGCGCCCCGCCTGTCACCACGCCACAACAGCAGGACGGCGGCGGCGATCAGCAGGCCCGCAACCATATAATAGGGCGAACCGCCCAGCAGAAGGAGTTGACCGCCGCCGACCATCAAGACAAGCGCGATCGGCGCCAGCAGGATCGCAACGACGCGGACGGCGATGCGGGACGGGCGAATGTCATGGTTCCGGCTGATTCCAGCCGGCGCCGGGCCGGGCAAGTGCTCTGGCATGTTCGTCCTCTCCATTTCGTGCCGATTTTTGGGGCAGATTCTGTGCGACTCGATAATAACCGAAAATAATTCGGATTGAAGTTGCTTCTTGAATGACGCTCGGACGTCGCAGGGCTATTTTTGGGGCGTGGTCGCGTCCGCATCACGATATGGCGCTGTTGAAGAGCTGCGCGGACTTAAAGGTCGGGCGCGTTGATGCCGAAAGGCGACTAGCTGTTTTACCGAGAAAGCAGGCAATTTCACGCAGGTTTCCAGCGGCAGTGGTGCTGGGCTTGCGTTGCGGGCGCAGGCCGATGCGGCCAGCCAGTCGATGCTGCACGAAGCGGGAAATTGATCGATAAGGCATCGGATTCTTCCGCAAGCTGCCGCCCGTGGCGAGCGGTCTCCAACTTTGCCGTCTAATATGCTGAACAAAAAGAGGAATTATATTGGTAGGACCATATGCCTTTATCGATTGACAGGCCATGACTAAAACCCGATACTAATTCGGCTTCGTAAAAAGCGAAGAAAATGGGAGGATGCCGAAATGAACGCTGCAAAGGCGCTTTTGTTGTCGGGTGTTGCGGGGCTGGTCTTGGGTACCGCTGCGCAGGCTCAGGAAGCACAGGATTCAACCGCACAAACTTCGCAATATGCGGATATTGTCGTGACCGCGAACAAGCGGCAGGAAAATATCAACAAGGTGGGTCTGACCATCACCGCTCTTAGCGCGGAGCAGTTGCAGGACCGCAAGATCGTTTCCCTTTCCGACGTTGCGTCTGCCGTTCCGGGCCTGACATTCACGCCCTCGGTCACCAACACGCCCATCTTCACGCTGCGCGGCGTGGGCTTCAATGAAAGCTCGCTTGGCGTATACCCGGCCGTGTCGGTTTATATCGATCAGGCGCCTTTGCCGTTCCCGGTCATGGCGTCTCACGCCGCCTTCGATCTGGAGCGGATCGAAGTGTTGAAGGGCCCGCAAGGCACGCTGTTTGGCCAGAACGCGACCGGCGGCGCGATTAACTACATCGCAGCCAGGCCGACCGATACATTCGAAGCCGGCGGCGACATCACCTATGGCCGGTTCAACCAGATTGACGGCAATGCCTATATCAGCGGGCCATTGACGGAAAATCTGAACGGCCGCATCGCCATGACGGCGCATCACCTCAATGACTGGCAATATAGCCTGACGCGCCCGACCGATACCAACGGATCGCAGGACTATATCGCCGGCCGCATCCTGCTGGACTGGCAGGCGTCGGAGCGGTTGAAGCTGGCATTCAACCTCAACGGGTCGCGCGACACGTCTGATCCGCAGGCGATTCAATATGTAGCGATGAGTCCGACCGACTTTACGAATGTGAAGCCGATCTACGCGAACCAGCCCTTCGCCTATGGCAATGCGCGCGTTGCCGACTGGACTCATTTTTCGGTCGATCCCTATGGCGGCCCCGCAGGCAGCCCGACCGATGAACTGGCCGATTTCTCGCCCAGGTCGAAGCGCACTTTCGTTCAGGCGTCGGTCCGGGCTGACTATGACCTGACCGACGACATGACCCTGACGTCGATCACGACCTATGATCATTTCAAGCAAAATCAGCGCACGGATGGCGAGGGCGTGGTCGCGGTCGGTTTCGATCTTCAGAAGTCGGACGGCAAGCTGACGTCCTTTAACCAGGAATTGCGGATCGCCAACGCCAGCACGTCAGCGCTGCGCTACATCGTGGGTGGCAATTATGAGCGCAGTTCGACGACCGAACTGCAAAATCTACGTTATTACGACAATGACACCAACAATGCCGGCCTGATGTTCATAAATTTCAGCGGCGACTTGATGAAGCAGAAGATCACCAACTATGCCGCGTTCGGCAATCTGGAATTTGATATCAGCCCGCAGCTGACCCTCAAGGGCGGTATTCGCTACACGCAGTCAAAGAACAAGGCCTATAATTGCGGCTTCACGGACGCCAATGGTTATGTGAACGATCTATTCAACTTCCTGGGCGGTTTGTTGGGGACAGTGCCGTTCACGCCCATCGGCCCGGAGGGTTGTTATACGCTCAACGACAATAACGTCCCTGGTGAACCCTTCCGCAAGACGCTGAAGGAAGATAATGTCTCCTGGCGTGTAGGTGTCGATTATAAGATGACCGACACGACGCTGCTCTATGCAAACGTATCGCGCGGTTACAAGGCGGGCAGCTTCCCGGCGCTCGCCGCGTCGGGCTATGTGGGTCTGCAACCGGTCGTGCAGGAATCCGTGACGGCTTATGAAGCAGGCGTGAAGGCGCAACTCTTCGATCGCGCGGTTCAGTTCAATGCCGCAGGCTTCTATTATGATTACCGGAACAAGCAGATTCGCGGCAAGCTGCTCGATCCGCTTTTCGGCGTGCTCGACATCCTCATCAACATTCCCAAGTCACGCATCTACGGTGGCGAGGCGGATGTCACGATCCGTCCCGTCGCTGGTCTGACGCTGTCAGGGGGCGTCACCTATCTGAATTCCAAGTTGCAGAAAGGGCCGGTATCGCCGCGCGACTACAATATCATCGGGGAAATCAATGATTTTGGCGCCTTTGGTGACGCGCTGCCCTATACGCCCGAATGGTCAGGCACGGCGTCGATCGATTATCGCGCGCCGGGCGATGGTGGTCCCTTCGTCGGGATATCGACCAATTTCCGTAGCTCGCAGGATGCTGCGCTGGGCGGGAGCCGGATTGTGTGGCCCGACAATCCTGCCGAATTCCGCAAGCAGGCGCCGATCGGTCTCGTCTACAAAATTCCGGGCTATGCGACGGTCGATGCCCGCCTTGGCTATGAAGCCCCCGGCGGCGCTTGGAAAGTCATGCTCTGGGGCAAGAATGTCTTCAACAAATATTATATCGCCGCAGTGGTCCCGGCGAGTGCGTCCGCAGGCCGGCTGGCGGGTATGCCGGCCACCTATGGTGTGACCATGTCCTTCAAGATCAAATAAGGGGGCGACTGGCGCTGTTCCCATGTCGGGAACGGCGCCATTTTTTGCGCTCGGTTGCATCTCGCCACGCTTGAACATGATGTGCAAAAGCTATAAACCCGAAGTTAATTCGGATAACGAGTAAACGGCGTGGACGGCGTGTGCAGCCGCCCGGCGAAGCAAGGAGAGGTTCATGGACATCATCTACACGCCCGTTTGGCAGAACCCCGGTAATATTCGTAGCCCGCTCCAGTTCGTCCAGGACGAATTGTCACTCATGGAAAAAGTGGAGGGACTGGGTTTCGACATCTGCTGCTCCCCTGAACATCATTTCGATATCGACTATTCGGCCTGTCCCGACAATTTCCTGCCGCTCAGCTATCTAGCGGCGAAGACGACAACGCTCAAACTCTGCCTGGGAGCGGTGATCCTGCCGTGGAACGACCCGCTGCGCGTGGTCGAGAAACTCGCGTTCCTCGACCATCTGAGCGGTGGCCGCTGCATCGCCGGCTTCGGCCGTGGCCTCGCCAAGATGGAATATAGCCATATGGGCATCCCGATGGACGAATCGCGCGAGCGGTTCGACGAAGCGCTCGAAATGGTGCTCGGCGCGTTGCGCAGCGGCGTGATCGAGGGGACGGGAAAATATTACCCGCAAACCCCGACCCCGGTGCATCCCGCACCGCGCGCATCGATGGCGGATCATTTCTGCGCCGTCGGCATGTCGCCCGAATCCTCGCGGACAGCCGGTGAGATTGGCGGTCGCTTGCTGACTTTCGTGACCAAGCCGCTGGACGGCATGTTGCCGTTGCTTGACGAATATCGCAACGCCTTTCGCGCCCATCATCCCGATCGGCACCCCCATATCGTTCTGGACGATTTCTACCTGATCCGGGAAAATGCCGACGAAGCGCGCGAACTGGCCTATATCTATGCGGGCAATTATTATCAGACGGTGATCCGCCATTATGAGATGACCGGCGACCATTTCGCTAAATCGTCCGCCTATCAATCCTATGCCGAGGGCGCTGCTGCGCTGCGTGAAATGGGCGCTGAAGCGGCGGCAAGGGCCTATGTCGATGCGCAGGTGGGCGTGGGAACGCCGGCACAGGTGCTGGCTCGCGTCGAGGAGCGTCTCCGCGTCCTGGGCCCGGAAATCAGCCTGGCCGGCTGCTTCTTCTATGGCGGCATGAGCCGTGACGAGGCAATGGTGTCGCTGCAACTGTTCGGTGACAAGGTCATTCCGGAGGCCAGGGCGATGGCGCGGGATTGCGCGACGGCAGCGGTCTGACGCGCGCCATGGTCCGGGTGTCCACCAGCGTAGCGCATCAGCGCGCGATCGACCTGTTTCGGGCGGCGACGCCCGATCCTACGGCGTCGATCGGTGCATGGCGGGACGGCTTCGAGGGGCTTTGCGCGCACTTCCCCGTGCCGGACGACGCCCGGATAGAAGCGATCGACCTGAACGGCGTGGCCGCGCTCAAGGTGATGGCGGGCGGTGTGGGGGACGCGGACGGCCATGCGGTGCTGCATTTTCACAGCGGCGGCTATGTCATGGGCAGCGCCAGGGCCTATCGCAATTTCGCAGTACGGCTGTCGCATGTCTGCGGCGCCCCGGTGGTCGTACCCGATTATCGATTGGCGCCCGACCATGTCTATCCGGCCGCGGTGGAGGACGCGATGTCTGCCTATCGCGCTATGCTTGATCGTCATGGCGCCGACCGGCTGATCGTGAGCGGCGATTCTGCCGGCGGTGGATTGGCGATCGCTGTTTTGATGGCGGCGCGTGACACGGGCCTGCCGCTGCCGCTCGCGGCTTTCGCTATATCCCCGTTGCTCGATCTGGCGGGGGAAGGGGAATCGGCGACTTCACTGGATGGTATCGACCCGTTGATCAACCGCATGATGATCGTCGAAATGGGCAAAGTCTATATTGAGGATCGCGATCCGCGCATTCATGTTCTGGCGTCTCCCGTCTGGGGCCAACATCATGGGCTGCCGCCGCTATTTCTGACCGTCAGCGATGCGGAAGCGCTGCGGGACGATGCCGTGCGCCTGGCGGCGGGCGTACGGGAAGCGGGCGGTGCGGTGGAACTCGTGTTGGCAGAGGGCATGGTCCATATCTGGACGCTATTTCCCTTTTTGGAGGAAGCGGAGCGATCGCTGGACCAGATCGGCCGGTTTGTGCGCGGGCATTTCGCCACGGCCTGACCGGTGCCCACCATCTGCTTTTGCGGATAGGAGCTGGCCGACCTTTGCCGCGTTCATCCCGCAGCGCGCGCCTCGATCTCCAGCACTGAGATCAGCCGTTCGGCCATTTCGGTGCCGGACTTGGTCAGATTCTTGGGCTTGCGATAAAGCAGCCAGGTGATGATGAGCTGGTTGATGCCCCCGGTGAGCAGTGCCACGGTTTCGTAAGGATTGCGCTCGCGCGAAATCCATCCCTCTTCGATCGCTTCGTTGACGAGGAACAGCAGGACGCGCGTGAAATCATTGATGCTGTGATGCAAATCCGTATCGGTTACGAATACGCTGGGCCAGATTTCGAGGTAGAAGAGGCGCGCCCATTCGGCGTGTTCGCGCGCATAGTCAGCGGACATGACGAGATAGAGAAGCAGTTTTTCGCGGGTCGTGCCCTTCGTCGCGGCTGCGATATGATAGCCTTCAAAAAATTCGGCGAGGTGGGCCAGCGGCAGATCATAGGCCAGATCCTCCTTGCTCTTATAATATTCATAAAGGGTCGATGCGGAAATGCCCGCTTCTGCCGCTATGTCCGCAATGCGCGAACGTGAAATGCCGTCGCGCGCAAAAACACGCAATGCGCCGGTGAGTATCTGTTGCTCGGTCCGCTTGCTCCGGTCCTGCTTGCGTTCGGTAGCGCGCTTGGGCCGGTGCGAAATTTCCTCCAGCAGCCTGTCCCAGCCATTATCAGATTCCGGTGCCAACGACGGCTGGGCCGCAATCACGTCTTTTACTGGCACTATGATCTCCATTATGATGCCGTACAGGGCGGAGAAGCAGAATAGGCCGTCACCCCCCTAAGTTCCAAGGCGCAAATTGATGACGATGGAATATTTCGAAGAAATTTCGGTTTGAGTGGCCCAGTGTTGCGATCAAGCCGGTTTTGCGTCGTTGATGTCGGCCGGATAGCGGCCAAGCGCGAGCAGGCCCGCCGCGCCGCTGGTCAACAGGAGCGCGGAGAGGATGAAGGCGATGTCGTAGTTGCGTAGATGATCGTAAAGGGCGCCATAGGCGAGCGGTGCCATACCCGCCGCCACCGCGACGAACATGTAAAGCCTGCCATAGATGCGCGCAAAATCCGCGAGGCCGAAATAGCGTGCCACCAGGAATCCGAGCATGTCGAACTCCATCCCCGTCGCTGCACCCAGCAGTGCGGCTGCAACCGCATAAGCGACAAAGCTCGTCTCGCTCGTCATCAGCAGACAAGCTCCCGCTGCGGGCAGAAGGATGATCGTTGCGATCAGCGGCGCCCAGACGTGGTCGATCACTAGGCCCACGAGAATTCGGCCTGCGATGATCGCGCCGCCCAATATCCCCATAATCGTCACCGCCTGCGCAAGCGGCAGGCCTCGGTCGCCGAGTGCGGGAACGAGATTGGGGATAAGGCCGCCAACCGCCAGATAGATGGCGGCTGTACTCGCTCCCATCAGCCAGAAGCGACGGTCGCGCAGCACAATGGAGAGCGGCAAACCGGACCGCGCCAGGGCAGGAGGCGCGGCTTCGCGGGCGCGGCCTCCGATCTTGCTCTTGCTATAGCGCGCGCCATCGCGTGGTAGCATCAGCCCGCAGAGCGGCAGGACGATTAACAGCGGGAAGCCCGCCAGCAACAGATAGGCTGTGCGCCATCCGTCAAGCTCCATGCCCAGCATCACCAGGCGCGGCATCAGCACCGCCGCCAGGCCGCTACCCGAGAGAGCGAGGCCGAGCGCCAGTCCTCGGCTCGCCGAAAACCGCTCCGCGATCAGGCAACTCCATGTCACCGCGCTGGTGCCGGCGCCGATCAGCGCGATCAGCGCATAGGCGAGGTAGAGCTGCCACAGCGCGCCTTGGATCGTCGCTGCCGACGCAAGCGCGCAACCCATGCCGACGAGCCCGGACAGGATCGCGCGCTTGAGACCGATCCTCTGCACCAGCCACCCCGCGATCGGCCCGCCGGCGAGGCCCAGGCCGGTGCTGCACAATATGGCGCCCTGGATCGCGCCGCGACTCCATCCGAAATCGGCTTGCAGCGGCGCGACGAACAGGCCGATCGTATAGACCGGCAGCGTGGTCGGCACACAGGTAACGCCAATGACGGTCAGCAGCACCAGGTGCCACCCGTGCCGCCATTCGGCCAGGGACGCGCGATGCGTCAAAGGGCGGTCAATCCCCCGTCGATGATATATTCGGTGCCGGTGATGAAGCCAGCCTCGTCTGACGCGAGGAAGACGACGAGGTTCGACACATCCTCCACTTCTCCCACACGCCGGATCGGCACCGATCCGCTGGCGACCTTGATCTGCTCGTCGTCCAGTGCTTCGGTCATCATCGGTGTGCGAATATAGCCGGGATGGACCGAATTCACCCGGATATGATGTTCGCCATATTCGATGGCGGCCTGTTTGGTGATGCCGCGCACGGCGAATTTGCTGGCGGCGTAGGCGACATTGGGCGTGCCATAGATGGCGACGATGCCGGATATGGATGAAATATTGACGATGGCGCCGCCGCCGGCGCGGATCATCGACGGGACCACATGTTTAATGCCCAGGAAGACCGAGGTCTGGTTGATTGCGCACACTTTCAGAAAATCTGCTTCGGACAAATCTGCGGCCTTGTTGACCGGGCCGATGATGCCGGCATTGTTTACCAAGGCGTTGACTGGGCCAAAGTGCCGTTCGGCCTTCTCGACGACCATCTGCCAATCGGCGTCGCTTGCCACGTCATGCTTGATAAAGAGGGCATTGGCGCCCAACTCCTCAGCCAGCGCCGTCCCGGCGCTTTCATTAATGTCGGTGAATACCGTCCTGGCGCCTTCGGCTACGAAGCGGCGGGCATGTGCCGCGCCCATGCCTTGCGCAGCACCCGTAATGATCGCCACCTTATCGTTTAATCTGTTCATCGCCCTCTCCAAAACCGACTATTTATCGTAAAAAATGCCGTTATGCGCGATCGTGCCATATTTAATCGTGGAATCACACATAAAAACCGACGAAAAATCTTTTAATTCGCAGTTGGTCTGGATAAGGTGCCCGCCAAAGCAGGGGCGGTAGCGCCTGCGCACAAGGAGAGTGAGATGGCTTCGGAGATGACCGCCACCGCCGCTACGCTGGCGCAACAACCGGATAATGTGCCGGACGACCGTGTTCTGGACTTCGATATTTATCGGGATGTGCCGGAGGGTAGCGACTTCCATGCGAGTTGGCACGCGTTGATGGCCGAGGTGCCCTATCCGCTGATGTGGACGCCGCATAATGGCGGACATTGGGTCGCGTTTCGGGCGGATATCTCTGACATAGTGATGTCCGATTCGGAGCGCTTTTCCAATCGCACAGTGCTGGTCCCCAAGGATACAGCCGGGGAAGCCTATCGTCTCATCCCCCTGTCGCTCGACCCGCCCGAACATCGTCCCTTCCGTAATCTGCTCAACGAGAATCTGGGGCCAAAGCCGCTCAAGCCCGTGGAGGACAGCATTGTCGATCTGACGGTCAGCCTGATCGAGGGATTTCAGGCGAAGGGCCAATGTCATTTCGTGGAGGAATTCGCCGAGCAGTTGCCTGTTCGCATCTTCATGCAGATCGTCGATCTGCCGATCAAGGACTTGCCCAAGCTCAAACATCTGGCCGATCAGTTCACCCGTCCCGATGGCTCGCTGACCTACCCCGAGGTGTCGCAACTGTTCCGCGACTATCTGACCCCCGTCATCGCGGCACGGCGCGGCGCAGACGGGCAGGACATGATCAGCCGCATGATCAACGGCCAGGTTGGCGGTCGGCCGCTCACCGATCTGGAGGCGCAGAATATCTGTATCCAGGTGTTGGTGGGTGGCCTGGACACGGTCGTCAACATGCTGGGCTTCACCTTCTCCTATCTCGCCCGCGATCATGACCTGCGCCGGGCGATCGCCGCCGATCCTTCACGGATCGATGATGCGCTGCTCGAATTCTTCCGCCGTTTCCCAGTCGTCTCCTCCTCGCGTGAGGTGAAGCAGGATGTGACGTTCGAGGGGGTGGAACTGAAGGCTGGCGAGATGGTGATGGCGCCAACCGTCGTCGTTGCTCTCGACGATGCGATGAACGAAGATCCGCTGGAATTCCGCCTTGGCCGGACCGCACGCAAACATTCCACCTTCGGCAAGGGGTCGCACACCTGCCCCGGCGCGCATCTGGCGCGGATGGAGATGAAGACGGTGCTGCGCGAATGGTTCGCCCGCATTCCCGAATTCCGCCTGGCCAAGGATGAACCGCTGCGCTTTTCCAATGGCATCGTAGGCAGCGTGAAGCCCTTCACCCTGGAATGGGACGTCTGATCCCGCCCGCGTACCTTTCGCTACGGGAAATTCGATGATGATCGCATCTGTCCTGCGTCGCGCGACGTTCGACGCCTTTACCATGGATGTCATGGACGATGGCGTCGCGCTCATCCTGTTCGATCGGCCCCCTGTCAATGCGGTGTCGATCGACGTCTATGAAGCCATCGGCGCCATCACCGACCATGTCGCGGCGAGCGACGACATCCGTGCGATCGTGCTCGCCGCGCCGCCGGGTGCGCGCGCCTGGTGTGGGGGTGCCGACCTCCATGATTTTGACGGCATCGACGTCGAAGGGCGAAAAGCGCGCTACGCCTTCATCAATGCCCAACTCCCGCGCTTCTACCGGCTAGACCGGCCGGTGATCGCCGCCATAACGGGCGCGGCGATCGGCATCGGCATGATCCTGGCGGCTTTGTGCGACATGCGCATCGCGGCGCAGGATGCCACCTTTGCCTGCCCGGAGATCGATTACGGCCTGGTCGCGGGCGGGGCGGGCCTGTTCGCGCATGTGAACATGCCGGAAGCGAAGATTCGTGAAATGCTGTTCAGCGGCGCGCGCTTCACCGCACGCGAACTCGAATCGACCGGCTTTTTCAACTATGTGCTGCCGGCCGCCGAGGTGCTGCCCCGCGCTATGGCGCTTGCGCGCGGCATTGCGGGGAAGAGCCTGCCTGCGATCCGCGCGCGCAAAGTCGCGTCCGCCCGGCTGGAGGGTATGAGCTGGACCGAAGCCTATCTGGACGCGCAATCCCTGACCGCGCAACTGACCAGTGGCAGTGACGGGGCGGAAGGCGTGCGCGCCTTCCTGGACCATCGTGCGCCGCGCTACGAGGATCGCTAGACCATCTGTTCGCGCCGCATTACCGGCTGACTTCATTCTCCAGCATCGCGATCAGTCGCTCGGCCATCTCGGTGCCAGCGCGCGTAAGATTTTTGGGCTTGCGATAAAGCAGCCAGGTGATGATGAGCTGGTTGACGCCACCGATCAGCACCGCCACCGTTTCATAAGGGCTGCGTTCCGGCGAGACCCAGCCTTCCGCGACGCCCTCTTTCACCAGGAACAGGATCACGCGGGTAAAATCGTCGATGCTGTGGCGCAGTTCGGTGTCACTTACGAAGACGCTGGGCCAGATCTCCAGATAGAGCAGTCGCGCCCATTCGGCATGTTCGCGGGCATAATCCGCCGACATCACCAGATAGAGGAGCAGCCGCTCGCGCGCCGAAGTGCGGCTGGCCGCATTGGCATGATAGCTTTCAAAAAATTCGGCAAGGTGGGACAATGGCACGTCATAAGCCAGATCCTCCTTGCTCTTGTAATATTCGTAGAGGGTGGAGGTGGAGATGCCGGCCTCCGCTGCGATGTCGGCGATCCGCGAGCGGGAAATGCCGTCACGCGCGAACACCCGGAGCGCTGCGTGCAGTATCTGTTGCTCAGTGCGTTTGGCGCGGTCCTGCTTGCGCTCCGTTGCCCGCTTGGGACGGTGGGAAATTTCCTGCAACAGACTGTCCCACGCGCTCGCGGTGTCCGATGCGATCTGCTCCGAATCGCTCACCACCTCTTTTGTCGCCACGAAGGCCTCCAGGTCCATGTGGCGCCCGGCCTGCGAGCGCCACCCAAATACATGCTTCTGTAACACTCTACTGCCTCGGCTTGTCCTCCTCTGCAACCCCAAAGCCAGACATGTGCGGGAAAAGGCTGGCGGAGAACAAAGGAAGTGTGCCGCAAAAACGGCGGAAAGCGGGCGTTTGCGGATGTCTGCTCGCGAGCGCGCTGCAATTATCCGATAAATCGTCGATTTTACAATTGACGCCAAGCGGAGCTGGATGTAGCTAGATTGGCACAAGAAAAGAGATTGCTGGGCCGGATGGCGCCGGATCAAGGAGAGGTAGATGGGTCATTTTCCCACGATTTCCGTATGCCTATCCAGGATTACAGGTCAGTTGCCACTTGTTTCTGCCCGGTGGGAGAATGGGAATGGTTGACGTTGCCGCAGCGGCTGAGGCTCTGATCCAGGCCTATAATGCCAAGGATTTCGATGCGATGGAGCGCATGATCGCGTCCGATCTCGATTTCGCGCATTTCAACCGGGCGTTCGTGATGGATAGTCGCGATGCATTACTCGACGTGCTGCGCGACTTTGCCGGCAGCTATGTGCCGGACCGCCATTTCGAAGCCCCCGAACGAGTCACGGTCGCAGGCGACATTGTGGTTCGCGAGGCCTGGTATGTCGGCACGGCAAGCGTCGACCTTCCTGGCTTCGGTGCGGCGGGCGAAGCCTTTCGATTGAAATTCTGCAGCGTGATGCGGTTCGATGCGAACGGCATATTGGTTGAGTGGAAAGATCATGGCTGAGGCTGTGCCTCATCCATAAGAAAATATTTCGCAGAAGAGGTGAGTGATGCAGGTTGGGATGTTCCAGACGCCGTTCGTGCGCCCAGAGCGCACGCCGCGGCAGGTGTTCGAATGGGCGCTGCGTCAGGCGGTGCATGCGGACAAGATCGGCTTCAGCGAATATTGGGTCGGGGAGCATGGCACGCTGAATTGGGAAGGCATTCCCAGCCCCGAACTGGTGATTGCTGCTGCTGCGCTGCAAACCAGCCAGATCAAGTTCGGGCCGCTGGCGCATCTCCTGCCCTATCATCATCCGGCGACACTCGCGATCCAGACCGCATGGCTCAGCCAGATTTTGGAAGGGCGCTACATGCTGGGCGTGGCCACCGGCGCCTATCCGACCGACGCGGCCGTGCGCGGCATCAAGGATATGTCGGGCAACCACGCCATGATGCTCGAAGCGATCGACATCATGGAGCGGGTATGGAAGGGCGAACCATTCCATTTCGAAGGCCAGTTTTGGAATGCCGGCTTCCCGGAAGCCAATCCCAATAAGCCGCTGCGCGACGTGCGCCCCTGGGGGGGCACGATGCAGATGGCGATGACCGGCCTCAGCGCGCCATCTCCGTCGATCGGCTTTGCCGGCACGCACGGCTTTTTGCCTGCATCGGTTTATGCCGGCAATCCGTTCTTGCGCAGCCATTTCGAAACCTATCGCGAAAAGATGAAGGAAGCTGGGCGAGAATCCGACCGGTCGGCTCATCGTGTCGTACGCGATGTGATCGTCGCCGATACCGACGAGGAGGCGCGCAAGCTCGCCACGGAGGGCGGGATCGGCCTTGCGTGGAAGGAATATATCAAGCCGACCTATGAGCGTTTCGGCGTTCTAAAGGGCCTACTGCACGACCCCTCGGTCGATCCTGCGGACGTAGATGCGGCCTATCTGGCCGAGCATGTCTGGATTGTGGGATCAGTTGAAACCGTGCGGCAGAAGATGGAAGCCTGGTTCGGCGAACTGGGCGGGCCCTTCGGCACGTTGCTGGTCTATAGCCACGATTATATCGATAATCCCGAACCCTGGGAGCGTTCGATGGAACTGCTCGTGAAGGAGGTCGCGCCGAAACTCTCGGACGCCAAGCAGACGATAACGGCCTGAGCCATGGGCAGGCTCGCCGGCAAGGTCGCCATCATCACGGGCGCGGCGCAGGGGATGGGCGAGGCGCATGCGCGGCTGTTCGTGCGGGAGGGCGCAAAGGTCGTCCTCACCGATGTGAATGAAGCGGGCGGGACGGCGCTGGCCACGGAATTGGGAGATGCGGCGCTCTTCCTACGCCACGATGTCGCCAGTGCGCAGGACTGGACCCATGTCGTTGCCGCTGCGGAAAGTCGCTTCGGTCCGGTCACGGTGCTGGTCAACAATGCGGGTATCATCGGCGCGGTGAAAGGCCTTCTGGATTTCGAAGAGGCCGAGTTTCTACAGGTCTGCGCCGTCAACCAATTGAGCGTTTTCCTGGGCATGAAAGCGGTGGTTCCGGGAATGATCGAGGCAGGGGGCGGGTCGATCGTCAACATTTCCTCGATTGCCGGCATGCTGGGTACGAAGGAATCATCGAACGCCGCCTATTGTGCCAGCAAATTTGCAGTGCGCGGCATGAGCAAGCTGATCGCGGCCCAGTTCGGCCATGCCGGCATCCGGGTCAATTCGGTGCATCCGGGCTATATTTTGACGCCGATGATGATCGCCGCGACCGACGAGAACGGCGGCGGCGCTGCGGCCGCTATCCCGCTCGGTCGCCTGGCCCAGCCCTCGGAAGTGTCCAACGTCGTTCTTTTCCTGGCATCGGACGAAGCCAGTTTCGTGTCGGGGGCCGAACATGTGGTCGACGGCGCAATGATCGCCGGTTGACGGCGCAACAAGCATAAGGCCCGCCAAGCGGCCTGAACAACGGATCTCGCATAAGCGTAGACGGGAGGTGAGGATATCATGAACAGAACAATATTTGCGACCGGAGTTTCCGTGTTGGCTCTAATGGGCACCGCCGGTCCGGCTTTGGCCCAGACAGCCTCAGCCGCAGCGGACGCGCCAGCCGCCAACAGCGCCGACATCATCGTCACGGCCAACAAGCGCGAGCAGTCGGTGAACAGCGTCGGCCTCACCATCACTGCGGCGTCCTCTGAGGAATTGTTGAACCGGGGGATATCCGGGCCGGCAGACCTTGCGAAGCTCGTTCCCGGCTTTACCTTCACCCAGTCGATCTATTCGACGCCGGTCTTCACCCTGCGCGGCATCGGCCTTTATGATGCAACCTTCGGCGCGGCGCCCTCCGTGTCGGTCTATACCGACCAAATCCCGCGCAACGTGCCGGTGATGTCGGATGGCCTCGACCTCGATATCGAGCGGGTCGAAGTGCTCAAGGGCCCCCAAGGCACGTTGTTCGGGCAAAGCTCCACCGGCGGCGCCATCAACTATATCGTCGGCAAACCGACCGATGACTTCGCGGCCGGGTTCGACGCCTCTTATGAACGGTTCAACCGAGCCGAGCTGTCCGGTTTCGTCAGCGGTCCGCTGGCCGATGGCGTGCGCGCCCGTCTGGCGCTCAAGGGCGTTTCGGGTGGCGCGTGGCAGCACAGCCTGTCGCGGCCGAACGATGAAAATGGCGACCAGCGGAAGTTCATGGGTCGGTTCACCCTGGACATCCAGCCGACCGAGAGCCTGAAGATCGAACTGATGGCGACCGGGTCGCGCGACCGGTCCGATCCGTTGGCTCCGCAATATGCAGGAACGACGCTCAACCTCTATCCGGACCAGGCCGCCGCCGATGCGTCGGGCAACCCCTATGCGCGGGTCGACGCCCAGCGCTATGCGGACCTCACGACGCCAACGTCGCCGGGCTATGACGCGTCTTTCGTCGGCCGCCAATCCGTTGTTGTCGGTCGGCTGAACGGTGCCGACCCTGTCAAGGCCGCCGGTGCGAACGCCGTCCTGGGTACGCCCATCAGCAGCAACGCCCGCGATGCCGAATGGACGGAGGGCCTTCTGGGACGATCGCGCAACAGCTATTACCAGCTAGCCGGGCGCGCGGACCTCGATCTCAGCGACACGCTCAAGCTGACCTATCTCGCCGCTTTGGCAAAACAGAAGCTTGATTATAATCAGGATCTCGACGGCACGACCGCCCAAGTCGCCGACGTGCCGCTGTTCGGCGATGTCCGATCGTTCAACCAGGAACTCCGTTTGGCGCTGGACACTGACAGGTTCAACGGCATCATCGGCGCAAGCTACGACAATCTGCGGACGTCGCAGAATAATTTCTTTTATCTGGGGGATTATTCCGCGAATGCTGACCTCATTTCGGTCACGTTCAACGAGTTCGACTCACGGATGCGCAGCTATGGTCTGTTCGCGAACGGAGAGTTCAAGGTGACGCCGCAACTAACGGTGCAGGGCGGTATCCGCTATACGAAGAACAAGCAGGAGGCGACCTACTGCTACAGCGATCCGACCGGCACCGGCGCGGCCGTGCTGTTCGGTTCCGCGCTCAACAGCGTGCCGATCACGATTGCAGCGGGCCAATGCTTCCCGACGACCGGCGATCTTCTGCTGGGCACCGCGGCATCGACGCTCACGCCGGTTAACCAGAAGCTGACGGAGGATAACGTCTCCTTCCGTGTCGGCGCCAACTACAAGTTCGACGGTGGCACGCTGATCTACGCGACCGTTAGCCAGGGTTATAAGGCGGGCATTTTCTCGGCGATCGGGGCGTCGCGCGCGAACCAATATAGCCCGGCGACGCAGGAAAAGGTCATCGCCTATGAAGGCGGTTTCAAGGCGCCGTTCGCCAATGGGGCGCTGCAATTCAACGGTGCTGCCTTCTACTACGATTATTCCGACAAGCAGGTGCGTGGCCGCGTGCAGGACGTCGTTTTCGGCTTGCTGGAAAAGATGCTGAACGTACCCAAATCCTATGTCTTCGGTCTGGAGGGCGAACTGGTTGCACGGCCGGCGCAAGGCCTGCGCATCAGCGCTGGCGCCACCTACCTCAAGAGCAAGGTCAAGTCTGACTATTCCGCGACGGCCGACGGCTTCGCCGTCTATAACGCGGCTGGCTATACCGGCAATTTCAAGGGGTCGGAACTGCCCTATACGCCCAAATTCAGCGCCAATATCGACGCGCAATATAGCGTGCCGGTATCGGACAATCTGGAAGCATTTCTGGGCGGCGGGCTCACCTATCAGAGCAAGCAGAACACGACCTTCCACAATGACGGACTGCCGGCCGATGATTTCTATATCAAGGGCTATGCCTTGCTCGACGTACGGGCGGGGGTGAGCAGCAGCGATGGGCGGTGGCGTGCGAGTATCTATGGCCGCAACATCACGAACAAATCCTATGTGACCGCCATTTCGACCTATCTTGACACGCTTATTCGCTACCGGGGCAAGCCGACTGTCTATGGTCTTTCCCTTTCGTACAAATATTGAACTCTCCCGCTGGGCGCGGTGGCCGATCCGGTCGCCGCGCCCTTCTTTACCGGAAGGTGCCGATGAACGGACATGATTTTCCTGATGCGCTGAAACAGCTGCTCGACGAGTTTTCGCGGTCGGGAATAAGAGAATTGCATATCCGCAAGCCGGATTTCGAACTCTATCTATCGACTGAGGCGTCGGCCGCGCGTCCGCAGGCTGCAACGCCTGTCGCCGCGCCGGTATCGGCCCCGCCTGCTCAATCTGCGCCCGCTGCCAAGCCGGCATCGGCGCCTCTCACACCCGCATCCTCCCTGCCGGCCGACGCCGTCATCATCAAGGCGCCGAACCTTGGCACCTTCTACCGCGCGCCCAAGCCCGGCGCGGCCAACTATGTCGAGGTCGGATCGCAAGTGCAGGTCGGCGACGAACTGTGTCTGATCGAGGTGATGAAGCTCTTTACCGCCGTGCGCGCCAGCGCGTCGGGCACGGTCCACGCCGTCCTGGTCGAGGATGGCGCAATGGTCGAAGGTGGCCAACCCCTGTTTGCGCTGGTGAGGGACTGATGCCGATCAAACGACTTTTCGTGGCGAACCGGGGCGAAATCGCCCTTCGCATCGTTCGCGCAGCGCAGGCGCTTAATATCGAGACGGTGGTGGCCGTATCGGACGCCGACCGCGACAGCGCGGCCGCGCGGCTGGCCGACCGCTCGATCGTGCTGGGGCCTGCCGCAGCGGCCAAATCCTATCTCGATCCGCGCCTGATCGTCCATGCGGCCAAGGAAAGCGGTTGCGACGGCCTGCATCCGGGCTATGGCTTCCTGTCGGAACGTGCGATCCTGCCGCGTCTGTGCGCACAGCATGGCATCGCCTTCGTCGGGCCGGAGCCTGATGTCATAGACGCGCTGGGCGATAAATTGCGCGCACGGGCGATGGCAGGAGCGGCGGGTGTGCCGTTGGTGCCGGGCAGCGAGTGCGTTGCCTCCTCCGCCGACGCGCGGCGGGAGGGTGACCGGATCGGCTATCCCGTCTTGCTCAAGGCCTCTGCGGGTGGCGGCGGGCGCGGCATGGTGATCGCCAATAATGGCGACGAGGCGGAGGCCGGCTTCCATAAGGCGAGCGCCGAGGCGGTCGCCGCCTTTGGTGACGGCACCTTGTTCATGGAACGCTTCGTGCCGGAGGCGCGCCATGTCGAAGTCCAGTTGATGGGCGACGGAAATGGCCAGGTGCTGCATTTTGGAGAACGTGATTGCTCGGTCCAGCGTCGTTACCAGAAGCTGATCGAAGAGGCGCCCTGCGCCGCCATGCCCGACCATCTGCGCCGACAACTGCATGAATCCGCCGTCGCACTGGCCGCCAGCGTGAAATATCGCAACGCCGGCACCGCCGAATTCCTGTTCGACGTCCAGCGGCAGGAATTCTACTTCATCGAGGTCAACGCCCGCATCCAGGTCGAACATCCGGTATCCGAAGCGATCACCGGTTTCGATCTAGTGCAGGAACAGATCCGTATCGCCGGCGGCGCTGGACTGTCTGTCAGCCAGCAGGATGTAGAGATTAACGGTCACGCCATCGAATGCCGCATCAATGCTGAAGATGCAGCGCGCGACTTCATGCCAAGCCCCGGTCGCATCACCCGCTGGGAGCCGCCCCAGGGTCCCGGTATCCGGCTGGACAGCCATATGTCGGCTGGCGCCATGATCCCACCTTTCTACGACAGCATGGTAGGAAAATTGATCGTCCATGGCAGCGACCGGGCGGATGCGATTGCGCGGTTGGCCGACGCGATCGACAATTTCGTGGTGGAAGGCGTGCCGACGACGCTGCCGCTGCACCGCGCGATCATCGCCCATCCCGATTTCGTCGAGAACCGTATCCACACACGCTGGCTCGAACAGGTTCTCCTCCCAGACTATGGAAAGAAGGCGGCATGACGGAAAACAATGCTGCGATCGCGGCAATCGATGATGCCCGCGCGTTGCTCGACACATTGCTGACCAGCGGCTGGCAGCAACTGCATGTCGCGTCCGGCGACACGGAGATTTTCCTGGCGCGCAAGGACGGCGGGATCAATCCGATGCGGGTCGTTGCGCAGCGGCCAGCCCCCGCGATTGCCGCGCCCGCGGCGCAGGTCGGTCCGGAAACCGCAGTGCCCGCCCCCCATGTCGCCACGCTGGAACATGCTCTGGCCGTCGGTACGCATGTAACTGCCGGGCAGACCGTGGCAACCGTGCGGGTGCTGGACGAGAGGGAGGACGTGGCCGCGCCGGTTTCCGGTATGATCGTCCGCGTGGATGCGGAGCCGGGTGCGCTGCTGGAATATGGCGTGACATTGCTGTCGATCGCGGTGGCTGCATGATGGGTGCGGCAATTGAAAAAGTCGCGGTTTGTGGCGCTGGGGCGATGGGATCTGGCATCGCACAGGTTGCGGCGCAGGCCGGCGCATCGGTCCTGATCTTCGATGTCAACGCCCAGGCGCTGGAAACGAGCCGAACCCGCATATTGGCGGATCTCGACAAGCTCGCCGCACGCGGCAAGCTGTCGGAGGATGAGGCGCGCGCGATCGGCGAGCGGATGCAATGGGTTTCGGCGCTCGATGCGCTTGCTGACCGCGAACTGGTGATCGAGGCGATTATCGAGGATGCGGGCATCAAGGGCGAGTTGTTCGAGCGGATCGAGGCGATCATATCGCCGGACGCGCTTATCGCCACCAACACATCGTCGCTGCCGATATCCCGCCTGGCGCAGGGCTTGAAGCAGCCGGAGCGGTTCGTCGGGATGCATTTCTTCAATCCGGCGACGGTGATGAAACTGGTCGAGGTGATTTCCGGCGCAGCGACCGACCCAGCGGTGGCCAAGCGGATCAAGGCGGCGGCGGAAAGCTGGGGCAAGGTTGCGATTCCCGTCGCGGACGTCCCCGGTTTCATCGTCAACCGCGTCGCGCGGCCCTTCTATGGCGAGGCCTTCACCGCGTTGAATGAAGGCGCGGCGGATGCGTCCGCCATCGACGCCCTGTTCCGCGCAGCGGGCTTTCGCATGGGGCCGCTGGAACTGACTGATCTGATCGGCCAGGACGTCAATTTCGCGGTCGCCCGCTCGGTCTTCGATTCCTATTTCGGCCGCGCCCGCTTCGTGCCGCAACTGCGCCAGGCGGCGCTCGTCGATGCTGGCTGGTTCGGGCGAAAGACGGGCAGGGGCGTCTATGACTATCGCGACGGCGCGATCAAGCCTGTCGATCCGCAAGCGGCGGACGCACCCGTCACAGACGTGCAGCGGCAAGCGGTAGCGGTGCTGACGGATGCAGCGCCTGGCACCTTCTTGCGTTGTGGCGCGCTTTTCGTGGGCATGACCCGGGGCCTGACCGCGCGCCAGGAAAGTCGCATATTGGGCGCGCCGGTCATCCTGTTCGACTGGTCCCCGGCCGACGCCACCGGCCCGATCGGTTTTACCCTGTCTGAAGAAAGCGCACATCCAGACGCACTTGGTCTGCTGGCCGCGCAATCACGCGCGGGCGTTGAAATTGCTGACCGGCCGGGCATGATCGTCGCGCGCACGCTGGCGCAGCTCGCTAACGCCGCCGCCGACGCCGTGCTCGAACAAGTGGCGGACGAGCAGGGTATCGACGCGGCGCTTCGTTACGGCGCCAACTATCCCTATGGCCCCTTCGCCTGGGCCGACCGCTACGGACGGGGCGCGCTTGTCAGCCTGCTCGACAACATTGCGGACGGCACTGGCGAGACCCTGTACCGGCCATCCCATTATCTGAGGAACGGCGCATGAGCGACATGCAGGATATTTTGCTGGTCGAGGAGGTCGGCGCCCACGGGCTGCTGTTGCGCCTCAACAGGCCGGAGAAGCGCAACGCGCTGGCGACCGACCTGCTCGGGCGGGTTGCAGACGCGCTGGACGCCGCCGCCGCTGATCCAGCCATCCGTGCGGCCGTCATCACCGGCGCAGACCGTTTCTTTGCCGCCGGGGCGGACATCAAGGAATTGGCGTCGCGCGACACGGGCGGCGCACTGGCCGATCCCCGCCCGGCAATCTGGGCGCGCATCCGCAGCTTTGCCAAACCGTTGATCGCGGCGGTCGAGGGCTGGTCGCTGGGTGCCGGGAACGAACTCGTCATGTGCTGCGACCTGGTCGTGGCTGGCGAGAGCGCGAAATTCGGCCAGCCCGAAACCAACCTGGGTATCATTCCGGGCGCGGGCGGCACGGCTGTTCTACCACGACTGGTAGGCCGCAGCCGGGCGATGCGTATGGTTCTGCTCGGCGATCCCCTGTCCGCCGCTGAAGCGTTGCAGGCGGGTCTTATTGCCGAGGTGGTCGAGGATGGTCAGGCGCTACCCGTCGCGCTGGAGCTAGCGACCCGCATAGCCGACCGCGCGCCGCTGGCGATGCAGCAGGGCAAAGCCATGGTCCGCGCGACCTTCGAAACGCATCAGTCCGCGCATCTGCTGCTGGAGCGCCAGGCCTTTTCCGCGCTGTTCGGCACCGCCGACAAGCGCGAAGGCACCACCGCCTTCTTCGAGAAGCGCAACCCGCAATGGACCGGCGCATGAACCATCTGTCCCTGATCGACTCCGCGTCTGTCGCACCGCTGCCCGACATTTCGCGCGATGGCATCGCCGCCCTCTTCGAGCTGCCCTTCCTGGACCTTGTGGCGCAGGCCCATGCCGTGCATCTGCGCCACCATCCTCGCAACGCCGTGCAACTGTCCACTTTGCTGTCCATCAAGACCGGCGGCTGCGCGGAGGATTGCGGCTATTGCAGCCAGTCCGCCTTCGCCAAGAGCGGGGTCAAGGCGGAAAAGCTGATCGATGCTGACACGGTGGTAGCCGCCGCGCAGGAAGCGAAGGCCGCGGGGTCCGGTCGTTTCTGCATGGGTGCGGCCTGGCGCGAGCCTAAGGCGCGCGACATGCCCGCGCTGCTCGACATGGTCCGGCGGGTGAAGGAACTGGGCCTGGAAACCTGCATGACACTGGGTATGCTTAGCAGCGAGCAGGCCGACGCCTTGGCGGAGGCAGGACTTGATTATTACAACCATAATATCGACACCAGCCCCGAACACTATGCCAACGTCATCACCACCCGCAGCTTTCAGGACCGGCTCGATACGCTCGACCATGTGCGGCGGTCGGGCATGGCGGTGTGCTGCGGCGGCATCCTTGGGATGGGCGAAACGCGGGAGGACCGCATCGGCTTCCTCCATGCCCTCGCCACCTTGCCCGAACCGCCCGACAGCGTCCCGCTGAACGCGCTGGTTCCGATTTCCGGCACCGTGCTGGGCGACATGCTGGCCGACACGCCACTGGCGCGGATCGACGAGATCGAATTTATACGCACCGTCGCGGCGGCGCGGATCACCATGCCGCACAGCGTCGTCCGCCTTTCGGCCGGCCGCGAAAGCATGAGCGAGGCAGGGCAGGCGCTCTGCTTCATGGCTGGCGCCAATTCGATCTTCACCGGCGACCGTCTGCTGACCACGGGCAATAATGGAGGTGATGCCGACGCGGCATTATTTGCCAAGCTCGGTCTGGGGCCATCAATCTAAGGTGAGATGACATTGCGCACCCGCGTCACGGATCTGCTTGGCATCCGCTATCCGATCGTGCAGGGCGGGATGCAGAATGTCGGCTATGCCCAATTGGCAGCGGCCGTCTCCAATGCTGGCGGTCTAGGGGTGATAACCGCCTTGACCTTCGCCGATCCGGGCGCTCTGGCGCGGGAGATTGCCGCGTGTAGGGCGCTGACGCGCGCGCCCTTCGGCGTTAACATCTCCGTATTTCCGACGATGCGTCCGCCGGACTATGACGCCATCGTGGACGCGATCGCCGACGGCGGCGTGGGCATCGTTGAAACCGCCGGCACGCCAGAGGTGCGGGCGGTGTGGGATCTGCTCTTCGCCCGCGGCATACGGGTCATCCACAAATGCACCTCAGTCCGCCATGCTGTGTCGTCGGAACGCTATGGCGTCCATGCCGTGTCGATCGACGGCTTCGAATGCGCAGGGCATCCGGGCGAGGATGATGTGCCGGGCCTGGTTCTGATCCCCGCCGCTGTCGATCGCCTTTCCGTGCCGGTGCTGGCAAGCGGCGGAATTGCAGATGGTCGCGGTCTGGCGGCGGCGCTGGCGCTCGGCGCCGACGGAGTGACCATGGGCACGCGCTTCTGCGCGACGCGCGAGGCGCCGATCCACGACAATGTGAAACAGGCCTATATCGACAAGGATGAACGGGAAACCGACATCCTCTTTCGGCCGTTCCGCAATTCCGCCCGAGTCGGCCGCAACGCCATCTCGACCGAAGTGCTGCGCCGAACCTCTCAGCCGAATGCGGTCTTTGCCGAGGTGGCGGAACTGGTGAGCGGGCAGCGCGGCAAGGCGCTGCTGCAATCGGGTGAGATCGACAGCGGCGTTTATTGGGCCAGCATGGCGCAGGGGTTGATTCACGACATACCCAGTTGCGGCGACCTGATCGACCGCATGGTCGTCGATGCACGCGCGATCGTCGCGGAGCGCCTGGCAGCCATGGTCAGCGACTGACGAGCGCGTCTTAGCGCGCCCGAGCGATCAGCACCACGCATTTGCCGACATGTTCGTGCGCAAGCATAGCGCCTAGCCCCACCGGGCGAGCAAGTCGTTCCGGCCCGAAATGGGTTCTCCGTTCCTTTCATGCTATTCCGCCGCTATGGGCGCGGCCGTGTCTTTCGCCGTTCGAGCGCCGCTAATATGGCCGCCTCGCTCTCCGGATTTTCGACCAGTGCGGACGACATCTCCTGCGCCTCCAGATAGGCATCCATCCATTCGGACCCTTCCCAGGTCAGCGACGCTAGCTTGCGGGCGCGCAGCGTCGCCATGCTCTTGCGCGCCATCTGGTTGGCGAGGTCGAGTGCGATCGGCAGCACGGCTGGGGCGGGGACGACATAGTTGAAGAAGCCAGTTGACTCGAGTTCACGCGCGGTGAAGGTGCGCCCGGTGTAAAGCATCTCGCGCACCTTGGCCTCTGGCATGCGCAGGCTCGCAAACAGGCCCGCGCTGCCGCCGACCAGTCCATAATCTACCTCGGGGCAGGCGAAGCGCGCATCCTCGGCTGCGATGCGCAGGTCACACATCCCGGCCAGCATCACGCCCACACCAACCGTTGCGCCGCGAATCGCCGCGATCATCGGGCGGTCGATATGGTGGAACCGTGGTAATTGGGCATTGATGAACTGATAGCGTTCCTTGCGCTTCGCGGCCGTCATCCCCTTGAATTCGTGCAGGTCCGCGCCGCCGCACCAAGCCCGCGCATCGTCCGGCGCAGTGATGACGATGACGCGGATCGTCTGGTCGGTCGCGACATGGTCGGCAAAGCGGCCGATCTCCTCATAGACGGAGAGCGACACGGCGTTGACGGGCGGGCGCGAGAAGGTGAGCAACCCTACGCCATTGTCCCGCACCTCCAGCGTGAAAGCACCAAAGCTGTGACTGACGGTCATGCCGCACGCCCCTTCACGCGATTTCCAGCGCCAGTTGCAGGTCCACGCCGGTCATGTCGCGCAACTGATCGATTGTCAGGCCCGGCACCATTTCAATAACATGCGCGCCCGCCGGGCCGACGTCGAAGATCGCGACATCGGTATAGACGCGCGACACGCAGGACAGGCCGGTCAGCGGATAGCTGCACTGCGCCACCAACTTGCTTTCGCCGCCCTTGGTCAGCAGGTCCATCATGACGAACACCTGCTTGGCCCCCACCGCAAGGTCCATTGCCCCGCCCACTGCCGGAATCGCGTCGGCCGCACCGGTATGCCAGTTGGCAAGATCGCCATTCACCGACACCTGGAATGCGCCGAGCACGCAGATGTCGATATGCCCGCCGCGCATCATCGAAAAGGAATCGCCATGATGGAAGAAGGAGCCGCCCGCGAGCAATGTCACCGGTTGCTTGCCCGCATTGATGAGTTCCCAGTCAATATCGTCTTCGGCCGGTGCGGGGCCCATGCCCAGTAGGCCGTTCTCGCTTTGCAGGAAGATCTCCCGTTCCTGCGGCAGGAAATTCGCCACCTTTGTCGGCAGGCCGATGCCCAGATTGACATAGGCGCCTTCGGGAATGTCCCGCGCGACCCGCGCCGCCATGTCTTCACGGTTCATCCGTTGCATTATGCTTGTCTCCTTCAGGCCGCAGCCGCGACGGATAGCGGCGCGACCTGCACCAGCCGGTTGACGAAGATGCCGGGCGTCACGACCGCTTCGGGATCGAGCGCACCCAGTTCCACCACTTCCGCCACTTGTGCGATCGTGGTCTTGGCCGCCATTGCCATGATGGGGCCGAAATTGCGTGCCACCTTGCGATAGACGAGGTTGCCCCAGCGATCCCCTGCGCGCGCCTTGATCAACGCGAAATCGGCATGGATGGGATATTCCAGCACATAATTGCGCCCGTCGATTTCGCGGGTTTCCTTGCCCTCGGCCAGCAGCGTACCATAGCCGGTCGGCGTGTAGATGGCGCCCAGGCCTGACCCCGCCGCCTGGATGCGCGCGGCCAGATTGCCCTGCGGCACCAGTTCCAGTTCGACCTGCCCCGCGCGATAGCGGGCGTCGAAATGATGCGATGCCGCCTGCCGCGGGAAGGAGCAGATCACCTTACGCACCCTGTTGGCTTTGATGAGCGCCGCTATGCCTGTCTCGCCCGCGCCCGCATTGTTGCTGATGATCGTCAGGTCGGTGGCGCCATGCTCGATGACCGCGTCCATCAGTTCATGGGGCGCGCCGGCATCGCCGAACCCACTGATCATGATGGACGCGCCATCATGAAGATCGGCGACCGCTTGTCGCAGGGACGGACTGATCTTGTCTATCATGCGAAATCCTCTCCTTTTGCGCCATCCATATAACCGACTATATTTCGGGTATTGGCGGCATCAACTCGTTACGTCCGTTTATGACAATATCCGCGCCGTCGCATAGCCCCCATCGACATAAAGCAAAGCGTCCGATGGATCGCTTTGCAGGACGGCATCGATCCGCCCGATGAAGATGCTGTGCGTGCCGTAGACATGCTCTGCTTCCAGCGCGCATTCAAATGCGGCGGCGGCATTTTTCATCAGCGGCTGCCCCAGTCTGCCTACTGTCCAGTCCGCTTCGATAAATCGGTCTTTGCCGGACAAGCCTCGTTGGGCAGAGAATATGGCTACGACTTCGACATCGCTGGCCGGTACGACATTCACGCTGAAGGCGGCGGCCTGCACGATCAACGCATGGGCGCTCGCGGTCCGGTTGACGCAGGCGAGCAGCATCGGCGGATCGGCCGTCAATGAATTCCAGGCGGTGGCGGCCAGCCCGGTCCTTTCCTCGCCTAACGCGCAGGTGATGATGGCTACGGCGCCGGGGACATGGCGCATGGCCTGGATGAAATCAGCGCGATGAGACGAAGGCTGCATCAAAATATTACCCGATTAAACATCGGATATTAATAGGATCGATAAGCGATCGAGGCAAGCGGCAATTCTGTTGCTTGAGTTGCCGGATATACGCGTTGCAGCTGGGGCGTAGGTGGATGATCGGCATGACGCGCCGGATCGGCAGGCTTTTCGCGACCTTGAACCGCAACCCGGCCATGTGAAGATCCCTTTCTTCAAGGCAACCTAGCGTTTGCATTATGTGGAGAATGCTGTTTGGAAGCCGCAAGTTGTGATGCTTCTATGCTCCCGTGCATCGACGCGCTGATCACGGGCGGCTTCTGGAAAGGCCTATGAACGAGATTATCCTGACCCCCGGTGCCACTGGCCTTGCCCAATGGCGCGCCATCTATCGCGGCGCCACACCTGGCCTCGACTCCGCCAGCGCCCCGGCGATCGCCGCCAGCGCCGCGGCCGTGGAGCGCATCATCGCTCGGCAAGCGCCAGTCTACGGCCTGAATACTGGCTTTGGCAAATTGGCCAGCGTCAGGATCGGCGACGATGATCTGGCGACTCTTCAGCGCAATATCGTCCTCAGCCATGCCGCTGGCACTGGCGATCCGTCACCGGTCCGGGTCGTGCGGCTGATGATGGCGCTCAAGCTGGCCAGCCTGGCGCAGGGCGCTTCGGGCGTGAAGCCGCAGACGGTCGCGTTGCTGGACGCAATGCTGCGCATGGGGTTGACCCCGGTCGTGCCATCGCAGGGGTCGGTGGGCGCCAGCGGCGATCTGGCCCCGCTCGCCCATATGGCGGCCGCTATGATCGGCGTTGGGCAGATTGTGCGGGATGGACAGGCTCTTCCAGCGGCCGCGGCCCTGGAAGGCGCCGGCCTGGCGCCGCTGACGCTTGGTCCCAAGGAAGGGCTCGCCCTGCTCAACGGCACGCAATTTTCCGCCGCAAACGCTTTTGCCGGCCTGTTCGAGACGGAAACTCTGTTCCAGTCCGCGCTCATCACCGGCGCGCTCGCGACGGAGGCAGCGAAAGGATCGGACACGCCCTTTGATCCGCGCATCCATGCCCTGCGCCGCCAGCCCGGCCAGATCGAGACCGCCGACGCGCTGCGCGCACTGATGGCCGGGTCCGCGATCCGCGCTAGCCATTTGGAGGATGATAGCCGCGTGCAGGATCCCTATTGCCTGCGTTGCCAGCCGCAGGTGATGGGCGCCGTGCTGGATCTCCTGCGTCAGGCTGCGACCACGCTGGAGAGCGAGGCCAATGGCGTTTCCGACAATCCGTTGATCTTCGCCGACACGGATGAGGCGCTGTCTGGCGGCAATTTCCACGCGGAACCGGTGGCCTTCGCTGCTGACATGCTGGCGCTCGCCATCTGCGAGATCGGGTCTATCACCGAACGGCGCATCGCCATGCTGATCGACCCCGCTTTGTCGGGTCTGCCGGCTTTTCTCACACCCCATCCGGGCCTCAATTCCGGCTTCATGATCCCGCAGGTTACCGCTGCCGCGCTGGTTTCGGAAAACAAGCAGCGCGCGACCCCCGCCAGCATCGATTCGATCCCCACTTCGGCCAATCAGGAGGATCATGTGTCGATGGCCGCCCATGGTGCGCGCCGCCTGCTCGACATGGCGCGCAACGCGACGGCGGTGGTTGGCATTGAACTGCTCGCCGCCGCGCAGGGCTGCGACTTTCACGCCCCGCTGGCCTCCAGCGATCCGCTGGAGCGCGTCCGCGCCCGCTTGCGGGCGGACGTGCCGCCGTTAGGCGATGATCGCCATTTCCATCCCGACATGGAAGCGGCGAACAGCCTGGTCCGCTCCGGCGCTCTGATGGCGGCGGCGGCGATGCCGCTTCCGGCGGTGGCATGAGCGACTGACTCGATATCGTCCGTGGCGATGCGCCATGCCCGCAAACGCTCGATCATATGCGGGAACAGGGGATCGCCCTGCCCGCCCTACGGACTGACCGGCTGCCGGGCGGCGGGGTGGGTCATACAGGCGAGCGTGCCCGCCAGCACCAGCCCGCCCGCCAGGATCAGCGGCGTCACCAACCCGCCGCGCGCCACCAGGACGGCGCCGATCGCCGCGCCCAGGCAGATGGCGACGACGCTGCCGATGCGCCGGCCCCAATTGGGGTTGCCGCCCCCCGCCAGACGGGAATCGGCGGCGATCCCGGTGATCGTCAGCGTCAGCACGGTGGTCGTCAGGTCGGGCACCTTTAACTGCCGGATCGTCGCATTGCGGAAACCCATGGCAATTGCGGTAAGGGCGATGATGGCATGGAGGCGGCCGCTCGGCGACTGGCTCGTCACGTCAAACCCCAGGGCTATGGCCGCCGCAGCCCATAGCAGCCCCGCCTCGACCAGCGCCGCGATCATCAGCCATCGCCGCAGCGGCAATCCGGCATGACCCTTGCCGATGCGCCCGGCCGCAAGCGCCCCGCCCATGAAGGCGATGATCGCGACCACATAGGACAGGGGCGCAAATCCGGGCGTGCCGACCGCGGCAAAGCCCAGGAAGACGATATTGCCAGTCATGTTTGCGGTGAAGACCTTGCCCAGCCCCAGCACGCTGATCGCATCGACCATCCCGGTGGTGACCGACAGCAGCAGGAGCAACCAGGGCAAGGGCGACGTCTCGGATTGGGGTGAAAGCATGGCAGGTTCCTAGATGCGATAATTGGCTTCAAGACCGACCATCGTGATCGTCCTGGCTGGACCGGTCTGGCGGATGAAGGCGCCGGGGGCAAAGGCGGACAGCGATGTGGACAGCTCCAGTTCGGGACTGACCTGCCAACCGACCGCCGCTTCCGCTTCCCCGCCGATGAAGCGGGCCGTGGCATTGCCGGGCGCGCGGATCATATTGCCGGGAATGTCGTAGACGCCATCGCCCTTGCTATATCGCCAATAGGCCATGGCCGCGACCGACAGGGACAGGGTGTCGCGCAGGACGAATGTGGCGCCGGGGTGGATATTGATGATATTGGTCGGGCCGATCGGCGACAGCTCGCCGAAATATTTTCCCTTAGGGAAGAGGGCGTTGAACGTGCCCAGCCGCCGGCCGCCCGGTTTGCGGTCGCCGCTCACCATGTTGAACCGCATCGTGACGCGGGGCGACAGGGGCAATTCGGGGAAGCCACGCGATATTTCTGTCGCCAGCGTCCATGCGCGAATGCGCTGCCCGGCAAAGCTGCCGACCTGCACCACGCCCTCGACATTCCAGCGCCAGTCGCCCGATGCGCCATGGCTGCGCGCGCCCAGGCTGTGACGCTTCTCCGCCCCCTCGACGCTACCGAAGCGCGCGGCGCCATTGCGATAGCCCAGATAATAAAGGTCCAGTCCCGGCATCGCGGCATAGGCGCCCCACAGGCTGCGCGTGGTGGAGGAGCGGTCATCGAAACTGCCCGGCCGGGCCTGCACCGGCTTTGCGGCAAAAGCGCTGATCGTCACGCCGCCGCTGCGGATGTCGGCGCGGACGCCGTCAAAGGCGAGCGGCACATTGGGGCCGTAGCGCGTGCCGACCAGTCGTTCGGTGCCCAGCGAGAGCATCTGCCGCCCCCCGCGCAGCGTAACCGGCCCGACCTCGACCTCGACAAAGCCCTGGAGCAGGTCGACGCGGCTCTGGTCGACGGGACTGGCGGATGGCGCGACGCCAGCCGCATAGGCGGCGATCGGCTGGACGAAGGCGCGCAGGCCGCCAGTATGAAGATCGATATAGGGCGTTGTGCGCAGCCACAGATAGGCGTCGTCCGGCGCCTGCGCCCCGCCCCAGAGATTGTCGCCGAAACTCTCCATCCGCGCCCGCACTTCCACACCCGTTGAGAGCCAGGCGTTATCGTCGATCGGGATATATTTAAGGTCTTCGGTCCAGCGGCCAGACCGGTTGGCGGGATCGGCCAGCTTGCTCCAATCCTCGTCAAAGCGGCTGTTGGTCAACGTTGGCGGCTGCCATGGCTCACCCGACTGTGCGAGCGCCGGACCGGCGGCTATCAGCGCGGGCAAGAGGAGCAGGCTACGCACCGAGCCCGGCCTTGTAGCGCGAGAGGAGGGCCGTGAGGACGAAGCCGCCAACCAGGCCGATATGTTCGAAAAAGCCATTCATCGCCATGAAGCGGTCCTGGCCCGCCATCGTCCAGAAATCATTGACGATGAAGGCGGCGATCAGGGTAAAAACCCCCAACATGCCAGCGCCCAGCCAAGCGAGCCGGTCGAGCAGGATCAGGAGCGGGCCGACAAGCTCTACCGCGATGGTGAGCGCAGCGAACAGGGCGGCGGGCTGGAGGCCGAAATGAGCCTGTTCGGCGATGGCGCCAGGCCAGTCGCTCAGCTTTACCATGCCGCCCAGAAGATAGGCGCCGACCAGCGCCAGCCGCGCTAGGAACCAGATGATGGGGTGATCAAGGATGGCGGTGATGAGGCGGGGATGATCAAGCGACATGGGGATGTTCCCGTCAGTTAAGGGTCAGACCGCCCAGCAGCCGCAGCCCAGCGCGCCCCAGAAACTCTGGACGTCGGCGGCGGGAACAGCGGCGCCCAGCGCTGCGGCATGGTCATGGCCATGGACGCCGCAGGCCGCGTGGCAACCACAGGCCGACGCCAGTTTCTGCGCGGTGTCCTGCCTGCGATAATAGCCGCCGAAGGTCGCGACCGGGGACCAGTCGGGCATGGCCTTGGGCGCCTGGGGCGCAAGCGGGCCATAATCGCCTTCGCCATAGACGATCCTGCCACCCAACACGGTCAGGACCGAACGGAGATGGGCGATCTCATCCTCGGGCACGGAGAAATAATCGTCCGAGAGGAGGGCGAGGTCAGCGAGCTGGCCGGCCTTGATCTGGCCCTTCTTGCCCACCTCGTTCGAAAACCATGTGTTGCGCTCGGTCCAGAGGCGCAGAGCGGCTTCGCGGTCGAGCCGGTTGCGCACCGGATAGAGCGCCAGCCCGCCGACCGTCTTCGACGTGACCAGCCAGGACAGCGACACCCAGGGATTATAGCTCGCGACCCGCGTTGCGTCGGTGCCGGCGCCGACAGGCACGCCGGCCGCTATCATCCGCTTGATCGGCGGGGTGGCTTCGGCGGCTTTTGCGCCATAGCGCTCGACGAAATATTCGCCCTGGAACGCCATGCGATGCTGCACGGCGATGCCGCCGCCCAGCGCCGCGATCCGGTCGATATTGCGCTCGCTGATGGTTTCGGCATGGTCGAAGAACCAGTTGAGGCCGTCGAGCGGAATGTCGCGATCGACCTTCTCGAACACGTCCAGTGCACGGCCGATCGTCTGGTCATAGGTGGCGTGCATCCGCCAGGGCCAGCGCCGCTCGGCGAGCAGGCGGATCACGGGCTCCAGATCGCCTTCCATATTGGCTGGCATGTCCGGCCTGGCGACACGGAAATCCTCGAAATCGGCCGCCGAATAGACCAGCATCTCGCCCGCGCCATTATGGCGGTAGCTGTCGTCGCCATCGCCCGGCTTGATCTGGGTCGACCAGCTGGCGAAATCCTTCAACTCTTCCTTGGGCTTCTGCGTGAAGAGATTATAGGCGATGCGCAGGGTGAGTTCGCCATCCTTGTGCAGCTTCTCCACAATCTCATAATCGTCGGGATAATTTTGCGATCCGCCGCCCGCGTCGATGACGCTGGTGACGCCCAGGCTGTTCAGCTCCCGCATGAAATGCTTCGTGCTGTTGAGCTGATATTCGGGCGGCAGCTTCGGCCCTTTGGCGAGCGTCGCATAAAGAATGGTCGCATTGGGCTGGGCAAGCAGCAGGCCGGTCGGATTGCCGGCCGCGTCACGCATGATCTCGCCGCCGGGCGGGTTGGGCGTATCCTTGGTATAGCCCACCGCCCTCAGCGCGGCGGCATTGAGCAGGGCGCGATCATAGAGGTGGAGGATGAAGACCGGAGTGTCGGGCGCGGCGGCGTTGATCTCATCGATCGTGGGCAGACGCTTTTCGGCGAACTGATGTTCGGTAAAGCCGCCGACTACGCGCACCCATTGCGGCGGCGGGGTGTTTTCGGCCTGCCGCTTGAGCATCGTCATGGCGTCGGCCAGGGTCGGCACGCCTTCCCAGCGCAGCTCCATATTATAATTGAGCCCGCCCCGAATGACATGGATGTGGCTGTCGATCAGGCCGGGGATCAGGCGGCGGCCCTTGGCGTCGATGACCCGCGCATCGGGGGCTGCCGCGGCCCTGACTTCGCCTTCGGTGCCGACAGCCAGAAACTTGCCACCGCGAATGGCGACCGCGTCGGCGACCGGATTTTCCCGGTCCAGGGTCGTGATCTTGGCGTTGACGAGGATCAGGTCTTGGCGGCTCATGGCAAGGCTCTCCGTGGCGGTCAGAAGGGCGGTGGTGGCGGCGCTGCTCAGCGCCTGGCGGCGGGTGATCATGCGTCATCGCTCCGATTGTTGGCTGGCAGCGAACCCAGCAGATGGTTGGCGCAGTCGGTGGCGACGAAGCGGGACAGTTCGGCCCGGTCGGCCAGGCGCCGGGCGAGCGGGATGATCTGCTCGCCCAGCAATATGCCTGCCAGCCCGACCAGGGCGATAATGGGTGGGGCGGGGGAACGGACGCCCAGCAGGCTGTAGACAATGCCGGCCAACAGCCCGGCGCCCAGCGAAAGTAGATAGGGCTTCATGACGTTCGCTCCTCCCTTTCCCGGCTCAGCCCTGAATGAAGGCGAGGATGTCGGCGTTCAGCCTGTCGGCATTCACCGTCAGCATCCCGTGCGAATAATCCTCATAGATTTTCAGCGTGGCGTTGGGCAGCAGGTCCGCCTGCAATACCCCGGCATTTTTATAGGGGACGATCTGGTCGTCATCGCCATGCAGGACAAGCGCCGGCACGGTGATCGCCTTCAGGTCGTCGGTCTGGTCGGTTTCCGAAAAGGCCTTGATCCCTTCATAATGGGCCAGCGCGCTGCCCATCATGCCCTGGCGCCACCAATTGTCGATCACGGCGGGCTTCACATCGGCGCCTTCGCGGTTGTAGCCGTAGAAGGGGCCGGCCGCGACGTCGCGGAAAAACTGGGCGCGATTGGCGACAAGGCCGGCGCGCAGACCGTCGAACACGTCCATCGGCAGGCCGCCCGGATAGCGATCGGTCTTCAGCATGATCGGCGGCACCGCGCTCACCAGCACCGCCTTGGCGACGCGATCTTCAGGCAGGCCATGGCGCGCGACATAGGCCGCCACTTCGCCACCGCCGGTCGAATGGCCGATATGGATGGCATTGTGCAGATCAAGATGCGCGGCGACCGCTGCGGCGTCGGCGGCATAATGGGCCATGTCATGGCCGAAATCGACCTGGGCGGAGCGGCCATGGCCGCGGCGATCATGGGCGATGACGCGATAGCCCTTCGACAGGAAGAACAGCATCTGCGCGTCCCAATCATCGGAGGAGAGCGGCCAGCCATGGTGGAACATGATCGGCTGGGCATCCTTTGCGCCCCAGTCCTTGTAAAAGATTTCGACGCCGTCCTGGGTGGTGATGAAGTGACTCATGGGATTGTCCTTATTTAAGAGAGACATGCTGTTCCCGTCATTCCCGCCTGCGCGGGGATGACGGGAAGAAAGGGGCAGGCTCAGTGGCCGCCTTCGGACGCGCCGAACATGGACTTGGCGTAGGTGATGCCCAGGCCATAGGCGCCGCCCCATTTGCGGGCGATGCCGGTGGTCAGGTCGTAGGTTTCGGCCCGCGCCCAGTCGCGCTGCAACTCGAGCAGATATTGCAGCGACGTGATCGGGCGGGCGCCGGCCTGGATCATGCGCTCGACGGCGCGTTCATGCGCTTCTTCGGAAATGTCGCCGCTGGCGTCGGTGATGACATAGGCCTCAAAGCCCTGTTCGATCGCGGAAAGGACGGGGCCGACGATGCAAACGCTGGTCCACAGGCCCGCGAACACCACGCGCTCCTTGCCGATTCGGTTCACTTCGTCGATGACGGCGGCGTCTTCCCAGCTATTCATGGACGTGCGGTCCAGCATCGCCTGGCCGCCAAAGGCTTCGGTGATTTCATCGAACATCGGACCGGAAAAGCTCTTTTCGGCGACGGTGGTGAGGATGGTGGGGACGTTGAACCCGGCGGCGGCATTGGACACCAGCGCGGCGTTGTTGCGCAGCAATTCGGGCGCGATCGATTTGGTCGCGAAGGCCATTTGTGACTGGAAGTCGATCAGGACCAGCGCGTGATTGTTCGGGTCGAGCAGGGCCTTTGCGGGGGTTGGGGTAGCGGTGATGGACATGGGTGAAACTCCTTCCTGAAACTTTGATCGCCCAATTGTCTGGGCCGAGAAGAGGTTTATGCCGAAACATTTATGCGAAACAGGCGCATAAAATCATCAAGATTGTTCGATAAAATAGAAAAGAAAACTTGCTTATTATCCCGCGACCTTGTCCGCGACTTTACCACGAAATCCCGTGCATCGTCTGCCTCTCCTTCCTTGCAACAGTTGGACCGGGGAGGTGAAGAAGCGCCATTGTCAGCCGTCTGGCTCTCTGCGATGAAATGGCGATGATCGATCCCCGCGCCCTGCGGATGTTCCTGGCCGTGTGCCGCGCCAATTCCATCAGCGGCGGCGCGCGCCTGCTCAACATCTCCCAACCCTCCGTGTCCAGCGCGATCGCGCAGCTGGAGCAGGCCGTCGGCGCCCTGTTGTTCGAACGCTCGCGGACAGGCATCAGCCTGACGGCCGAAGGCGAAATGCTGCTGCGCCGCGCGGAAACGGTCGACAGCGTGCTGCGCGAGGCGGAGGCGGAAATGCGGCTCGCCCGCAACGGCGTCACCGGACCGCTACGGGTGGGGGGAACGCCCGGCGCGCTGGTCAGCCTGCTACCGGCCGCCGTGCGACAGTTGGAGGACCGGATGGGCCGCTTTGCCCTCCATGTGGTGGAGCGGGCCGATCATGACCTCGCCACATTGCTGCGCACTGGCGAAATCGAACTGGCCTTCGTGACCACGGGGATCGAGGCGCCGCCGGATGATCTGGAGGAAATCACCTTTTCGCAAGACCCGTTCGCGCTGATCGTCGGTCGTCGCAACGATCATCTGCCGGCCGAACTCTCGCTGAGCGACATGAGCGCCATGCGCTGGGTGCTGCCGGAAGCGCGGGGCGCGTTCCGCCGACAGATCGACGCGCTGTTCATGGCGGCGGGCGTGCCCGTGCCGCAGGATGCGATACGGTGCGATTCGCTTCTGACTACAAAGGCGATCGTGCGCGGCAGCAGCCGGGTGACGATCCTGCCGATGCAGGTCGCGTCAGCCGAATTGTCGATCGGTGTGCTGCGGGCGATCAACATCAAGGAATCCACTTTCCCCCGCAGCATCGGCATTCGCCGCATGGCTGGCGGTCGCTTGTCTCGCCTGGGTGAAGCGTTGCTGGATATGTTGATCCATAGTTCCAGCCTATGATGTTCTCAAAAATCATTATTTTTCTTTAGTGCCAATACGGCGCATAAGCTGTTCCACAAGAATTTTCGGGGAGAGACGGGCCGTGCGGCAATTGATCCGTAACATCATGATCTTCGACGGAACGGGCGGCGCGTCGGTCTCGGGTGCGGTCCTTGTCGAAGGCGACCATATCGCTGCGGTCCTGCATGATGACGCCGCCATTGATGCTGTCGACGCCGACATCGTGATCGACGGTCAGGGCGGCACTGTGATGCCCGGCATGGTCGATGCGCATACCCATCTGACATGGGGCAGCTCGGTCGAGAAAATCTATCATCAATTCATCCTCCCGCCCGACGAGTTGAAGGTCGCCGCCTGGCGTAACGCCCGCGTTCTGCTCGACCATGGTTTCACCAGCCTCTATTCGGCCGGCGCGCTGGGCGATCAGATCGAACCGGAGCTGGCTCGCGCCATCGATGCCGGCGAAACGCCCGGCCCCCGCCTTGTCCCATCAACGCTGGAACGCAGCCCCGAAGGCGAGGAAGGCGTTGAAACCGGAGACGTGTTCAACGGTCGCGGCCCTGACGCGATGCGCGCCTTCGTCGCCTATTGCGCGGCGGAAGGGGTGAAGTCCCTCAAACTGGTCATCTCGGGCGAGGACGCCTTGAAGCCTGGTTCGTCGGGCGACATTCTCTACACCGACGATGAAATGGCGGCGGCCGGCGAGGCGGCGAGGGACGCCGGCCTCTGGATCGCCACCCATGCCTATTCGCCGCGCGCGATCCAGCTGGCGCTCGAAGCCGGCGCCCGCATCCTCTATCATTGCTCCTTCGCCGACGACGCTGCGATCGACGCGATGGTCGCAAAGAAGGACGAGATTTTCTACGCGCCTGGTCCTGGGGTATCGGTCGCCGCCCTGGAAGCGTCTCCGCCCCCCCATATCGACATGTCGTCGATGAAAGCGAGCGCGGCGGAGCGACTGGAGCTGGAGAAACGGCTAGTGCCCCGGCTCAAGGCGAGGGGCGTGCGCATCCTGCCCGGTGGCGACTATGGCTTCCCCTTCAATCCCAATGGCCGCAACGCGCGTGATCTGGAGCATTTCGTAACCTATTACGGCTTCACTCCGGCTGAAGCGCTGAGCGCCGCCACGATGTTGGGCGGCCAGTTGATGGGTCTGGATGTGGGCCAGGTGAAGCCGGGTTATCTTGCCGATCTTCTGCTGATCGACGGTGATCCCACGCAGGACGTCCGCATCATGCAGGACGCCAGTGCCATCAAGATGATCATGCTGGGCGGCCGAATGCATAAATCGCCGCTGGCCCAGCCCGTGACCGCCTGACCGGAAAGACGCTTTCATGTTTGACGTTGCGATCATCGGCTGCGGGCCGGTGGGGGCCTTTGCGGCCAATCTCCTTGGAAAATCCGGCCTGTCGGTCCTGGTGATCGAGCAGGAAGCGAACCCCTATCCGCTGCCCCGCGCGGTGCATCTCGATCATGAAATGATGCGGCTTTTCCAATCGGCCGGGGTCATCGATAAGGTCGCGTCCGACATGCGCGATACCGAAGGGCATCTGCATGTCGGGGCGGATCATGGCGTCATCCGCTACATGGGCACTGTGGGTCGTCCGCGTCCCTATAGCTGGTCGAACGACTATTTCTTCTACCAGCCCGAACTGGAGGATCATCTCCGTGACGCGCTGGCCGCCTATCCCAATGTTACTGTCCAACTCGGTGTCGCGTTTACAGGGCTGGATCAGGACGGCGAGGGCGTCACCCTGCGCCTGTCAGGGGATCGCGTCGAGCAGGCGCGCTATGTCATCGCCTGCGACGGCGCCCGCAGCGCGGTGCGCAAGGCGCTTGGTATCAGGCTGGATGATCTCGATTTCGAGGAGCCCTGGCTTGTGGTCGATGCCGAGGTCGATGGCCCCGTGCGCTTCCCCGACCTTTGGGGTGTGCCACAGGATGCCGACCTGCAAAAATTGTCGGTGATGATGTGCGATCCCAAGCGCCCGGCGACGATCGTGCCGGGACGCGGCAATCATCGTCGCTGGGAATTCATGCTGCTGCCGGGCGAAGACGACCAGGCGATGATGGAGCCGGAGGCAGTCGCCGCCCTTGTCGAACCCTATCTCTCCGGGGTTCCGCATCAGGTGGTGCGCGCGGCGACCTATCGCTTTCATGGTCTGATCGCCGAGCGGTGGCGGCAGGGCGGCGTCTTTCTGGCCGGCGACGCCGCGCACCAGACGCCGCCCTTTTTTGGCCAGGGCATGTGTCACGGTATGCGCGACGCCGCCAACCTCGCCTGGAAACTTGAGCTGGTGCTCAAGGGTCGCGCGCCCGACGCGCTGCTCGACAGCTATCAACCCGAACGTGATCCCCATGTCCGTGCTGTCATTTCGGCGGCCGTCGGAGCGGGCCGCTATATCTGTATGCTCGATCCTGAAGCCGCCGCCGAGCGTGACGCGCAGATGCGCGACGCTGCAAAGGACGCACAGCATGGCACCGCCGCCGACCTGATACCGGCAATCGCCGTCGGCATCATCGCCGCCGGAACGCCGGGGGCGGGCGAACGCTTCATCCAGCCGCGGGTCGGTGAACGCCTGCTCGACGACATAACGGGCAGCGGCTGGCGCCTCTTCACCGGAACTTCGATGGATGGGGGCGATGTGACCGTCATCGATCTCGCCCAACTCGACGATCAGGGCGCAATCGCGGTCTGGCTCGCCGATCGCGACGCCGACGCGGTCCTCGTCCGACCCGACCATTATGTCTTCGGCACCGGCAAGCCTGCCGACCTCATCGCCCGCAGGAATGCCCTGATCGCCGGCCCCGTTCATCAGGAGATCGCCGCATGAGCCTCACCCTTGCCCAGGCCCGCGTCATCATCGACACCGCGTTGGCCAAAGGCCGCGCCGACGCCGCGCAGCCGCTCGCCGTGGTGGTGCTCGACGCCGGCGCCCATCCCGTCGCCTGCGTGCGCGAAGATGGCGCCAGCCTGTTCCGTTTCGACATTGCCAAGGCCAAAGCCTCTGGCGCGCTGGGGATGGGGGCGGACACACGGGTCATCGCCGGGCGTGCCGCCTCCAACCCTGTCTTCTTCCAAAGCGTGGTGGCCGTCACCGGCGGCCAACTCGCTCTGTCCCCCGGCGGCGTCCTGATCCGCGAAATGGAAGGCGCGGTGATCGGCGCCGTCGGGATCAGCGGCGACACAGGTGATTGCGACGAAGCCTGCGCCATTGCCGGCATCCTCGCCGCCGGACTTTCCCATGGAGACGTGACATGAAACTGCGCAGCATCGAACTGGCGCTGCCGGGCGCGGCCCAGGCCGCCGCCTTCCTGACCGACATCTGGGGCATGGCCCCGGCGGCGGTGGAGGACAATATCCATTATCTGCGCGGATCGGGAAGCTTTCCCTATCTCGTGGCGCTCGAGGAATCTGCCGATTCCTATGTGCGTTCGACCACCTTTACCTGCTCGGCCGAACGGCTTGAACAGCTCAAGCGCAGCGTCACCGAGGCGGGTTTGCCCGCCACGCCGACCATCTCCAAGGATCCGGGCGGCGGCCAGGGCATCATCGTCGAACTGGCCGAGGGTGAGCTGCTGCGCTTTTTGGTCGATGCCGCGGAAGTGGAACCGATCGAGGGCGTGGACCTGCCGGTCAAGCTGACCCATGTGGTCTTCAACAGCGCTGACGCCGAAGCAACCGGCGACCTGGTCGAAAAGGCGCTGGGCTTTCGCGTGTCGGACCGGACCAAGGGCATGGTCTTCGTGCGCTGCAACGACTCCCACCACAGCACCGCTTTTGCGCGCGCAGGTTTTGCCAGCCTCAACCATATCGCTTTTGAAATGGCGGACATGGATGCGGTGATGCGTGGCATCGGCCGCCTGCGCGATCAGGATATGGCGCCGGCCTGGGGGCCGGGCCGCCATGGGCCCGGCGCCAATGTCTTCGCCTATTTCGTTGCACCCTTCGGTCCGGTGATCGAATTTTCGACCGCCGTGAACAAGGTGCCCGAGGATTATCGGCCCGGCGCGCCGGAAGACTGGACCTGGCCCGAAGGCCGGATCGACCAGTGGGGCATGTCCGACAAGGATTTTGCCGGCCTGCGCGCCGCTGAAGAAAAATTCCGCCATCGCCGCGACTGGGAAGCCCAATCCCTGGGTCAGTCGCTCGACGTCCTGACAGAGGAAAATCACTAATGCGCTATGTCAGCTTCCGTCGCCCCGACGGCACGCCCAGCTTTGGCCGCCTTGATGGCGAGATGATCGTCGAACTGGCCACCGACACGACACCCAGCCTGAAGGCGGCCCTGACCGACGGCAGCCTCGCGACCCTGGCCGATGGCGCGTCCTTTGCGACCGTCGATGTCGTATTGCTGCCGGTGATCCCCGACCCCGCCAAGATATTGTGCGTCGGCCTCAACTATGCCGAGCATGTCAAGGAGACCGGGCGCGAGCAAAAGGCGCATCCCGCCATTTTCGTGCGCTATGCCGACAGCCTGATCGCCGATGGGCAGCCGATGGTGAAGCCCGGCGTGACGACGCGCTTTGACTATGAGGGCGAACTGGCGCTGGTGATCGGCAAGCCTTGCCACAAGGTCGCCGCCGCCGACGCCTGGGGCCATGTCGCGGGCTATGCCGCCTTCAACGACGGCAGCGCGCGCGATTGGCAGCGGCATAATATCCAGTTCACGCCGGGCAAGACCTTCCCCGGCACGGGCGGCTTCGGCCCGGCGCTCGTCACGCCGGACGAGATTGAGAACCTCTCCGCCCTGCGCGTGCAGACCCGCCTCAACGGGCAACTGGTGCAGGATCAGCCGGTCAGCGACATGATCTGGGATATTCCCGCGGTCATCGAATATGTCAGCGCCTTCACCCCGCTTGCTCCCGGCGACGTGATCGCCACCGGCACGCCCGGCGGCGTCGGCGATAAGCGCACGCCGCCGCTCTATATGAATGCGGGCGATAAGGTCGAAATTACCATCGGCGTCATTGGCACGCTCACCAATCGCATCATCGACGAACAATAACCCGAGCAACCCAAATATAAGAAGGGGAGGAGTAACCATGCACAAGTTAAACCAGACTGTTGCAGCGCTTGCTGGCGCGAGCATCATTGCCCTGTCCGCGCCGGCCCATGCCCAGGATGCCGCGCCGCAAGAAGCGGTCGACACACCTGCCTCGACTGCCGGCGCGGACATTGTCGTCACCGCCACCCGTCGCGCCGAACGCTTGCAGGACGTGCCGATCGCCGTGTCGGCAATCGGTGGCGACCAGCTGGCCGAAAGCGGGTTCCAGCGCCTGACCGACATCCAATATCAATTTTCCGGCGTTCAGTTCGGCACCTCGCCTAATGACAGCGGCTTCCGCCTGCGCGGCGTCGGCACCGCAGGCGGCTTTTCAAGCTCGTCAGAACAGAATGTCGGCACGGTGGTCGACAATGTGGTCGTCCCCTTCGGCAATCCGATCAACAGCCTGGGCGACTTGGAACGGGTCGAGGTGCTCAAAGGGCCGCAGGGCACCCAATTCGGGAAGAACGCCTCATCGGGCGTCGTCAACATCACCACGAAAAAGCCGAGCTTCGACAAGGTCGGTGGCAAGGTCTTCGCGTCCTACGCCGAACTCAATGAGGTCAATGTAAACGGCAACATCAACCTGCCGCTCAGCGCGAACATGGCGCTTGGCGTCTTCGGCTTCTATCGCCGCAATGACGGCTTCCTGCACAATGTCACCCTCGACAAGGATTGGGGTGGTGAGGAAAGTTACGGCGCACGCGCCAAGCTGCTGTTCGAGCCCAGCGACAATCTGAGCTTCTACCTGATCGGCGACTATTCCAAGATCGACCGGACCGGCCCCGGCCAGCTCTGGTCGATCGCTCGCCTGCCCAGCTTCGCCAATCCGCTGATGGCGGCGCGTTTCGGTAATCTGGCCGCGCTCGGCATCGTTCCCGGCTTCGATAATACCAAGTCGGCGGAAGATTATGAGAGCTACACCAGCGAACAAAATTATGGCGCTTCGCTCGAAATCAACCTTGGACTTGGCGACTATGACCTGACGTCGATCACCGCCTGGCGGCGCCTGGACGAAGGCCCGCAGCGTTTCGCCATCGACGGCAGCAGCGTGCCCGTGTTCACGTCTCAGCAGACCGGTGTGGACCAGAGCTTCCTGTCGCAGGAACTGCGCATCACGTCGCCGGCCGGCAATGCGCTGGAATTCACCTCTGGCGTCTATGCGTCCCGCCGGAAGGTCGGCGACGATAATGACTTCAATAAGTCGCAACTGCGTCCCGCCGCGCCCTTCAACCCCTTCATCGTCAATATTTCGGGCGGACAGAGCAACACGCAAACCCGATCGGACTCCTTGGCGGCCTTCTTTGACGGCAAATTCAATGTGAGCGAGCAGTTCGCGGTTATCGGCGGCCTGCGCTACCAATATGACTGGGTGAAATCCGCCAGCTATTCCATCATCGACCCCGCCTATCCGCCCAGCCCGCCCGGACCGCCGGTGGCGGGGCAGGTCAACTTCTACGCGCCGCGCGCTCTTGCGGAAGGATCGACGAAAAAGGGCGACTGGTCCGGCCGCTTCGGCTTCCAGTTCAAACCTGACCGCGACCTGATGGTCTATGGCACCATTGCACGCGGTTATCTCGGGCCGACGGTCACTTTCTCCGGCCTTACCGGGCAAAAGGTGGAGGTCGGGCCGCAGACGGTGCGCGACATCACATTGGGTGTGAAGTCCCAACTGTTCGATCGTGCCGTGACGCTCAACGCCAATATTTTCTTCGACAAATATAATAATCTTCAGACATCCGTGTTCAACGGGCTTGAATTCCTGACCGAAAATGCCGGTGGTTTCGAAGCCAACGGGTTTGAGGTCGAAGGCTCTTGGCGCGTCACCCCGGTATTTTCGCTCAATGCCTCCTTCACCTATTCGGATACCAAATTCACCGATTATGTGACGGCTTGCCCAGGCATCGTGAAGACCGGATATACCTGCTACCTGGATGGTACGACCAGCCTAGTGCAGGCGGCCGGCGAGCCTCTTTCGGGCGCGCCCAAATATAGCGCGACGGCGGGTGCCGACGTGCGGCTGCCGATCAATGACAGCCTGAGCTTCGATACATCGGCGAACTTCTATTATCGTAGCCGGGTGCAATATGCGGCCGCGACCGCTTATGCCTCGCAGCCGGGATATGGCACGATCGGCCTCAACGCGGGCATCGGTCATCCCGACGGGAACTGGCGGATCGGTGTCTTCGCCCGCAACCTGCTTGACCAGCGTTTCCATTCCGCCGTCATCACCCTCCCGTTCAGTGATCCGGGCGGCTATGTGAACTGGATGACGCGGGAGGGGCGTCGCACGGTTGGCGTCTCCGCCGAAATGCGCTTCTGATGAAGGTGGGGAGCGGCCCGCCAGGGCTGCTCCCATGATGTTGTGACCGGCGTGCAGCGATAAGCCGGGACGGATGGAGTAAGGATGTGACGGCAAGACAATTGATCTCCATGGCGGTCATATTGGGCCTGACGGCTCTGGGCGCGGACCTGGCCCATGCGGCGCCGAACTGTCCTGCGCTGCGCTGGACGACACTCGGTACGGCGGGCGGGCCTGTGCCGACGGCGGACCGCGCTGAACCGTCCAACCTGCTGGTGGCGGGCGATCAGCATATCCTGGTCGATGCCGGCGACGGCACGGTGAACCAGCTCGCACGCCTCGGCCAGGATATGCGCCGCATCCGCACGGTGTTCATCAGCCATTTGCATCTGGACCATAGCGGTGGGCTTGGCGCTGTGATCGGGCTGCGTTGGATGAACCAGTTTCCGGGGCAAATGACCATATATGGCCCGCCGGGAACCCAGCAGGTCGTGGACGGGATCGTCGCTTCCATGGCGCCGCCCGCCCGTATCGGCTTTGGCCTTGGCGCGCTGCCGCCCACGCCCGCCGGCTCGGTGCGCGTCATCGAGCTGCGCGATGGGCAGGCGATCGACCTGGGCGAAGGCGTTGCCGTTCGCGCTGTCGCAAACAGTCATTTCGACCATGACGGCGCGCCCGATCCTGACACCGTCTCGCTCAGCTATCGATTCACGCTGGGCGACCGGTCAATCACCTATACCGGCGATACCGGTCCCAGCGCGGCGGTCACGAAGCTTGCCAGCGGGTCCGACATGCTGGTGAGCGAAGTGATCGATCTTGATCGCCTGCTGGCAGAAATCCGTCAACGACGCGTCGATGCTTCGCCCGAAATGCTGGCGTCGATGAAGCAGCATCTTTCGACTCATCACCTGCTTGCCGCCGACATCGGTCTCATGGCGTCGCAGGCAAAGGTTGGTCGCGTGGTCCTGACGCATTTCGCGGTCCCTGGCTTGTTGAGCGAATCCGAGCCGACGCTGCGCGGGGACATCGGTAAAAACTATGCCGGTCCGCTCGACCTCGCACGGGATCTATCGAGCTTCGATGTGGGATGCCGATGACCCGCGCCGCGATCGCCGCCATGGGGACGGACCTTGGCCCCGACATCCTTGCGCAATGCCGCGCCCTCTTCGATGGTGAGCAGGCGGCGTTCGCAGCGGCTACGCCCGCCAGCGCCGCCCACATCGCCTATGGCCC
>NZ_AYOY01000144.1 GCF_000508185.1 Sphingobium sp. C100
TACAGAATTGACTATTCTGTCACTCATTGGATCTGTGAGGGGCGATATGGTTGGCGCAGGAGCACAAGGCACGATATTAAGCAAGGCTTGCTCCACCAGAGAATATCTTGCGATCTTCTTGGGTGTTGATGATGGCGACAAGGCCTGCGTTGCATATGCCCTCGCGCCCGTTCAGCCGCTGGTGGATCATAGAACCAATCATCGGCTACCAACTAGTCACACCTCATCTTCGTCAACGCGGACAGTTCTACAGGCCCAAATGCACGCGAACCGCTCCTTGCACGGAATGCGGCGATCAAAAGCAGCGCATCACAACCGGACAAGTGTCCTCCGGCAATTTCATGCCGCGATCCGCGATCAATTCAGACAAAAACCTTCTTTGCCATAGAAATATTGGAGCTTTTCAGTCCAAATAGTGTCCGATTTGGATTAGAATTAACATTTCATGGAATTTAATCCGCAATAATATTCCCGGATCATCAATATTGCTGATTAAATAAGGCACTACCCCCCCAACAACAGGGAGATTGATCATGGCAATTCTCAACCTTGACCTTCTAGCTAGCGATCAAACGATCAACAGCGAAAATGCAGATGACACGAACACCATCAATCTCACAGCGCTGGGGACCCACACGCTGACGGTCGATGGCGTTAGCGCAACCGTATCCTCCATTGCAGGTGTACAGGCGGCATCCTCTCCCACCTTCTCGGCCATTAACGATGGCAATCTGAATATCGATTACGGCGTGCTGGGCGCAACCGCATTGTCGGGCGTCACTTATAATGTCGGCGACACCTCGAGCATCTCGGTTCAGGGTCCAGCGCTGCTCGGCATCAACCTGGGCACCCAGACGGTCAACTTTTCCGGCAACGGCTTTGGTTCCTTCACCTATGACAAGGGCCTGATCGACACCACCTCGTCCTTCAATGTGAACGGCTTCCACTGGGGCGACAGCGTCGGCGTCGATGGGTATGAATTTGACGACTTCGACTATGACTCCGTCTCGGGCAACGCCACGCTTGTTCTGACCAATGGCGCGCTCATCGGCGCCCAGACGGTCACGTTCAACCTCAACGGCATCGATCCCGATCTGGCCGCCGCCATTCTGGCGGATCCGTCCAGCTTCGTCGATGGCACAGGCCAGTTCGTTGCGCCGGTCTGCTTCCTGCGTGGCACCATGATCGACACCGATCGCGGTGAAGTCGCAGTCGAGGACATTCAGGTTGGTGACAAGGTGCAGGGTCGCAGCGGTCTCCGCGAAGTCCGCTGGGTCGGCTATCGCCATGAATGGGCGCATCGCATTCCGCAGGCCCATCTCGACGACATCTGGCCGATCCTGATCAAGCGCGATGCCGTCAGCGAGAATGTCCCCAGCAAGGACATTCGTGTTTCACCCTGGCACCATCTCTATGTCGATGGGCTGCTGGTCCGCGCGAAAGACCTGGTGAACGGCTCGACCATCGTTGCCGACAAGAGCCTGAAGCGCATTTCCTATTATCATATTGAGCTCGACCAGTTCGACGTGATCCGCGCCCACGGCATCTATTCGGAGAGCTACACCGACGGCGGCAATCGCAACTTCTTCCATAATGCGGATGTCACCAGCCTGACCTCTGTGGACCAGATGCGCCGCGAAGGCAGCCGTCCGGGCTTCCATGCGGTGCGCGACCAGAAGACGATCCGCGCGATGCACAAGCGCCTGGCCGACCGTGCCATCGTGATCGAAGGTCAAGTGCAGCCGCTCAAGCGCTCTGCCTGATCTACCCGGTCCGCGCCGGCCCCTTGACCGGCGCGGACCACCCTTACTGCGCGCAACGGCTGATCAAGAGCCGGGAAGAGGATGAAATGGACCAGCCCGTCGCCTCCTTCGAAACTATTTCGTTCGACGATGAGCGCGACCTCGTCCCAGGCACAAGCCATGAAGCGGATATCCGGCAGCCCGATTCACACCAGCTGCCTGCGCTCATTCCCGTGGCCGATGCAATGGCGGGCGCTCGCCTGGTCTCCTATCCCGACTATACGGCCTCCAATCCCTATCAACACGGCCTGTACAGCGCCTTCCGCCTTTCCGGCGAGGTCGAATATGGCACTATTCAGCGCGCTTTGGAGCTGATCGCAACCGCTGCGCCTGACCGCCCTATAATCTTCCATCTTCACTGGCCCGACCCCCTTTTCGCGGACGTCAAAGATGCTTTCGACTATCAGTCGAGGGCGAGCAATTTCCTGCGGGCCGTGCGTGCGTTCAAGGCGATGGGCGGCATCTTCCTGTGGACGATTCACAATAGACTGCCGCACGAAACGGCATTCGGCGAGGTCGGCGCCGATTTTCATCGCCGGCTGGCGGATGCCGCGAATATCATCCACCTGCACGACGACGCAGCCATCGCGCAGGTTTGCCAAAGCTATCCCATCGACCAGCGCAAATGCATCATCGTGCCGCACGGCAGCTATGAGGGCTGCTATGGCCCTGCCTTCAACAAATATCAGAGCCGCCAACTGCTGGGCCTGAAGGACGTGGACGCGCTGATCCTGCTTTTCGGGCAGATCCGTCCCTACAAGGGACTAGATGAACTGCTCCACGCATTCCAGGCGCTGGGCGACGACGCCGATCGGGATCAGGTGCATTTGTTGATCGCGGGCAAACCCATGGCGGGCTTCACGGCAGCCCATGCCCGGCTGATCGAAGAGAATAATCCCCGCATTCACATATTGGATGGTTTCATCCCGGATACGAAGGTGCCGCTGTTGTTTGGCGCGGCGGACCTGATCGCCCTGCCCTATAACGACGTCCTGACATCCGGCACGATGATGCTGGCGGCCCATTATGGAAAGCCGGTCGTCGCCCCACGCTCACCCGCGCTCGCCCTGGTGGACGAGGCGGGGCTGGGCATCACTTATGACGCCGAAGTGCCTGGCGCCTTGACCACGGCGCTGGGCCGGGGGCTGGACCTCGATCATGATGCGCGGACCGCCATTTCAATGGCCGGTCGCAAGCTGTCCACATCGCTGTCCTGGACCAACGTCAGCGCCCGGTTTCATGAAGCTTTAGCTCAACGGATCACCCCGAAAGCGGAAGTCGTCCGCGTCGGCCGATCGTCACGCACGGTGCACTATATCCGTCGACAGGATGCGGAACAGGCGCAACTGGGCGTTGGCATCGTCAACACCGGGTGCGCGGCTCGGGTCGCCGCTCAGCTCGCCGAAATCAGCATGATGACGGACCGCAGCATCCGGACCTATGTGTTCGATGCCGCGTCGAACGGAATTCCTCATTATGGGCTGCAAACGCTGACTGACGTCCTCGCCTATATCAACACCCCTGCCAGCCTGGCCTGCGCGACCAACTTGCTGCTCGCGATGATGCGCGACGACGGCTGTGAGCAAGCGTTGCTGCTCAATCCCGACATGCTCCTCGACAAGGAGGCCGTCACCGCGCTGCTCGCCCAGGGGAGAGCGGATGCGATCGTCGCGCCGCTGGCTTTGGCCGATAATGGTCGTATCGATCAGGGCGGTTATCGCAGTTACCATGGCCCTGGCGGTTGCCTGGAACTGGAGCCCTTGCTCGCTGGCGACAAACCGCTGCTCGATCGCCAGCCCTATCTGGCGCAAGCGCTGGACCATTACGGCCTGCTCCTGCCGACGATGCTGCTCGACAAGACGGGATTTCTGCCTGAAGACCATGTTACGTCGCAAGCGGTGGTCGAGTGGAGCATGGCCGCAAAGCGCAAGGGTATAGCCCTTATAGTCCAGCCGAGCAGCCAGGCACGGCCGATCGCCGAGCCGACGCAAAACGCCTTTCCGGGCATCGAACCGCTCTATTACCTTATCCGCGGCCGGTTCCATCTTGCGCGTAAATGGGCGCCTCGCAACATGCGTCCCACCCCTGCCGCAATCATCGATCACCTGAACGGCGGCCTCATCACGCCGCTGCGCAAGATGGTTGCCAAATCATCTACAGATCTTCTCCCCCTGTTCGATCGATGTGTGCACGCCGCCATCGAGGATGGCGCTGACAATGTCAGGGGGATGATCGATGTCGGGCAACGGATCGACGAGGTTATACTGTTCGATGAAGGGGAAAGCCAAGGCCGTATCGATCGGAAAACTGATGCCCAGTTATGTGGGTGGATCGCCGAACGCGCGGCCCCGACGGCTGAATGGCGACCCGGCGTCGCCTGGCTATTCAGGAACGGCCAACCGGTGAGCCGCATCGAGCCTAGCCTGCCGCGAGCGGATGTAGTCGAAGCCGGCTATGGCGAAGGGACCGGATTTACCTTTCCCATCCCGCGACGCATTGATGAGGACCGCGCCCATTTCGAGCTGCGCAATAGCATCAACGGACGGCGTCTGCCGGTGTCCGGCAGCTTGAAAGGTGATGTCTGGAGCACGGACAAAGGCGTGGGAGCGCCCAGGAAACCGATCCTGAAGGCCATGGTCGAGACCGTCAGCGACGGAATGCTCAGGGGTTGGGCGGTCGATCTTGCCCATCCCGACATCAAGATACGGCTGGACATTTTTATCGACAATGATCTGGTCGCAACCGCAATCGCCGCCGATATCGACCGGGAAGATCTGCGGAGGGCGCGGATTGGCGACGGTCGCCATGGCTTTTCGTTGCAGTTGCGCAACCGGCATCTTCTTCAGGAGAGCCTTCAGGTCGAATTGCGGCTGGCCGGCGAAGACAAGAGTCTGACCAAGAAGACCGTCGCCGTAAAGAACGACAATCGCGGCTTCTCTCCTTATTTTTCCATGCGCTCGTTCCTGCAATGGGCCTATTGCGAAGATCGAATGGGCGCCGGTCATTCCGAACTCGCGACCAGCCTGCTGCGGCAACTGGAGATGGAAAAGCGCCTGCTCAAGAAACGCACCGCGCCATCGGACGCCGGCGAACTCGTCTCCATCATCATGCCAGCCTATAATCGCGCCAGCGTCATCAACATGGCGATCCAGTCCGTACTGGACCAGAGCCATGAGAATTTCGAGCTGATCATCGTCGATGACGGCAGCACCGACGAAACCGCAGCAATCGTTCAGGCCATCGACGATCCCCGCATTATCCTGATCCGCCTTCCGGAAAACAGGGGCGTTTCGGTCGCGCGCAATCGGGCCCTGGATGAGGCAAAGGGAGACATTATCGCCTATCTGGATACCGACAATCTGTGGGACACGGACTATCTGGCGATCATGACCGGCGCGCTGTCGGAACGGCGCGGATATCAATCCGCCTATGCCGGTCAGGTCATCTATCAGACGGTGGCCGGATCAGGCGACATTCCGGACAGGCAAGAGCAAAAGGCCATCCGCCTATGTCCGTTCAACCGGAGCCGGTTGGAGGAGCGCAACTTCATCGACCTGAACGTCTTCGTCCATAGACGGCATCTCCATGGCCTTCATGGCGGCTTTGACGAGCAACTCCGCCGACTCGTCGACTGGGATCTGATCCTGCGCTACACGCGGGATACCCCGCCGCTGATGGTGCCCGCGCTGCTTGGCGGCTATCAGGCCGGCAGGGTCGATAACCAGATCACCGCGACCGAGGACTTCAACAGCAACCGCAGCCGGCTGCATGTTCCCACGCCCGCCACCATGGTGCAGACCGCCCGTCACGAGCCCCGCGGGCTGAACATCGTGGTGCAGGCGCAATCGGAAGAAGATCTGAAGAATTGGATGAAGGCGAATGGCAACCTGCTCGGTTCGGCGATCGGCACGGTCGCGGGCGTATGGGAAACCGCCGATGGCGCCTGTTGCCTCGCCTTTGACGCGCAATCTCACCAACCAGGGGAACGAACCGCACTCGCCACCACGACAGCGCTATTCGATCGGTTCCTGCACGACGACCCACCCCGTTCGCTCCTGATCACGCGAAGCGACCATGCTATCCGGGGCGATTGGGCGCGGACGCTCGATCGGTTGCGATCGACCGAGGCCTTCGCCGCGGCGACCGGCCGGCTTTATCAGCACTCCACCCATGGCCGGTTCGGCAGCGTCTATCACGACATGACCCCCGCAAGGATCAAGGGCCATGTCCTCGACTGGACGATCAGCCCCTCCATCTCCGGGCAAAAGAGCCGACAGCTTCCGCGCGACTATCTCTTCATCCCTGCGGACCATGTCGACCGGATGCAGGTGGCGGCCGCATTGACCAGGGATTTTGAAGACATGCTGGATCGTTATTTCGACTCCTTCGCCCTGTCCGACACCGCCTGCCTCTATGCCTCCGACCTGATCGCCTGCCATCGGGACGATGTGCTGCCATGGTCATGACGAACAGAGCCTACACTTATTTTCTGCTTAACATCGGTTCCGCAGGCCCCCGACCCGCGGAACCGCCCCGGCGGCACGCCCCCCACACTCGCTGAAGCGATGCGGCCGCCGGGGGTTCGCTCACATCGGCAATATTGGTCGGGGTTGGATACCGTTCTCTGCTTATTGAAGTCTTTACCAAGGCGGGTCTAGGAAAGCGCATCTGTCGATTGCCGGGATTTGCGATGCGCCACCTCCTCGCCCTGCCCTTTTTTGTCCTGATCGCCTTGCCGCAGCCCGCCCTGGCCCAGATCGCCGCCGCCGACAGTGGTGATACGGGGTGGTCGATGCTCTGCTCGATCCTGCTGCTTGCGGCTGCGCTGCCGGGGCTGATGCTGCGCCATGCGGGGCAGGTCAATGTCCGCAACGCGCTGTCGGTCATGGCGCAAGGCGCAGCGGTGGCGGCAACCATATCGATCGGCTGGGGGATTGCAGGATATAGCCTGGTCTATGCGCCGGGCGGCGACTGGATCGGCGGCGGGGCGAACCTGATGCTGGCCAACCTCGCAGCGCTGCGTGATGGGCTCACCATTCCCGAATCCGCCTTTGTGCTCTTCCAGATGGGTCCAGCCCTGATCGCTGCTTGCCTGTTGGTCGGCGCGGTTGCCGAAAGGACGCAGATCGGCTGGTTTCTGGGCTTTGCGCCGCTGTGGCTGTTGCTGGTCTATGTGCCCCTGGCTCATGCCATCTGGGCGGGCGGTTGGCTTGCGACGGCGGGTGTGATGGACTTTGCCGGCGCGCTGGTCGTCCATGTCACGGCGGGCTTTTCCGCCCTCGCCCTCGCCCTCATCGCCGGACCGAGGCGCGAGCGCACCGGCGCCGGTCACAGTCCGGTGCTCGGCCTCGCCGGCGGTGCGCTGCTCTGGATCGGCCTGTCAGGGCTGGTGGGCGGCTGGGCGCTGGGCGCCACCGATGATGCCGCCGCCGCGTTGCTCAACCATCATTTCGCCGCCTGCGCTGGTGCGCTGACATGGGGCCTCCTTGATCGCGTGTTTCCCGGACGCGGCAGCGCGACCGGTTTCATGTCGGGTGCGTTGGCGGGGATCGCCGCCATATCCGCATCCGCGGCGTTGGTCGGCACGGGCGGGGCAATGCTGATCGGCATCATCACAGCGTTGGTCTGCCGGCTCTGCACAGGGCTGGTTGCACGGCGCGTGGATGACGGGGCGGCCATTTTCGTTATTCACGGCCTTGGCGGGGTCACGGGCGCATTGTTGCTGCCGCTGTGTGTGATGCCCCTGCTGGGCGGCGTCGGTTTCGACCCGAGCATCAGCTTGACGAGCGCCCTGACCAGCCAGGTCATCGGCGTAGTGGTTGTGGCCCTTTGGGCGATGGTGGGCAGCGCGATTGCTGCGCTGGCGGTGTCGGTCGTCATTCCCATGCGCGCGAGTGCGCAAGCCGAAGCCGATGGGCTGGACGGCGCGCAGCATGGTGAACAGAGCTGGGACTTCCGCTAAGGCTATGACGGTCGCCGTCGCTATCTTCGCGCATCAGGAGGAGCGGCGGATCGGCGTCTGCCTTGCCTCGTTGTCGCTGGATCGACCGGACACCCTTTTCCATGTGCTGATCAACGGAACGACCGATGCGACCGCAGAGCGCGCCAGGGTGGCGGCCGGTGGCCGCGCCAATGTGATCGTCCATGACATAGCGCAAGGCGGCAAGTCGCGGACCTGGAATCATTTCGTCCATGATCTGCTGACCGGCGAGGATGAAGTGGTGATCTTCATGGATGGGGACGCCGAAATCGAACCCGGATCGCTCGACGCGCTTGTGGTCGCGCTGGGCGCCCACCCCAATGCCAACGCCGCGGCGGGGATGCCGCTGAACGGCCGGATGGCGGCCGCTTATCAACAAGGGCTGCGCGACGAAGGCGGGCTGTTCGGCGACCTTTATGCGTTGTCGGGGCGGTTTCTGGCGGACATTCGCAAGCGCGGGTTGCGCCTGCCCGAAGACCTGATCGGCGACGATGGCATGGTCGCGGCCTGGGCGCATACCGGCCTGGAGCGCGACAGCCAATGGGTGCACGAGCGCGTGCTGGCCTGCGAAGGTGCGGGCTTTCGCTGCGAGCAGGTGAGCCTCTTCCGCCCTTCGACGTGGCGGATGCAATATAAGCGGCTGATCAACTACTCGGTTCGCTTCTACCAGAACCGGATCGTGTCGGACATCATGACGCGGGAGGGGCCCGATGGCCTCCCCGCGCGTCTTTCAAGCCTTTATGAGGAATGGCTGCCCCGCTGGCATCCGCGCCCCGGTCTCACCGGCTGGTTCGACCGTAAGGCGCTGGCGCGGATGCGGGACGCGGTCTAGCGGTCCTTGCCCGCCAGTTCCTTGTTGACATAGAGCGCCACCATCGTCGCCACGGCACCCGAGAGCAGGTAGATGCCCGATGCGGCAAGCCCGAACTTGACCGACAGCAACAGGGCGACCAGCGGTGCGAAGCCCGCCCCGACCAGCCAGGCAAGGTCTGACGTCAGCGCGGAACTGGTATAGCGCGCTTCGGTGGCGAAGTTCGAAGCGACGACGCCGGAGGACTGGCCAAAGGCGAGGCCCAACAGCATGAAGCCCAGGATCATGAAGGCGACTTCACCCAATTCCCCGCCGGTCAGCAGCAGCGGCGCCATGACGCTGAAAATCGCGATGCCGAGCGCCGACCAGCCGAGCAGCGATCGACGGCCGATCTGGTCCGCAACGAAGCCCGACACGACGATGGCCAGCAGGCCGACCGACGCTCCAATCATTTCGATCACCAGAAAACGGTCAAGCGGCTGATCGGTGTACAGCGCGATCCAGCAGAGCGGGAAGACCGTAACCATGTGGAACAGCGCAAAGCTGGCCAGCGGCGCGAACGCACCGATGATGATGTTGCGTCCTTCGGCCTTGACCGTCGGCAGAACCGGCGAGGGCACCAGGTCGCGTTGTTCGAACAGTCGTTCGAACTCATGCGTCACGACAATGCGCAGGCGCGCAAACAGGGCCACCACGTTGATCGCAAAGGCGACGAAGAAGGGATAGCGCCAGCCCCAGCTTAGAAAATCCGCTTCCGACATGTTGGTCAGGAAGAAGGCGAACAGGCCGCTCGCCACCACCAGTGCCAGCGGGGCGCCCAGTTGCGGTACCATGGCGTACCAGCCGCGCTGATGCTGCGGCGCGTTCAGTGAAAGGAGCGAGGCGAGGCCATCCCATGTCCCGCCGAGCGCAATGCCCTGTGCGGCGCGCAAGATGACCAGTACGACCGCTGCATAGTGGCCAATCGTCTCGTAACCGGGCATGAAGGCGATGGCCGCCGTCGATCCGCCCAGCAGGAACAGGGCGCCGGTCAGCTTCGTTCCGCGGCCATAATGCCGGTCGATCGCCATGAACAACAACGAACCGATCGGCCGCGTGATGAAGGCGACGGCGAAGATGGCAAAGGAATAGAGGGTGCCGGTCAGCGCATCCACATAGGGAAAGACCAGGCTGGGGAACACGATCACCGAAGCGATGGCGTAAACGAAGAAATCGAAGAACTCGGAGGTGCGACCGATGATCACCCCTATCGAGATATCCCCCGGCGCAATCCTGTGGTCGCGCGCATTGATCTTGCGCGCGTCATCCTCAAGTGGCTTGGAGGTGAAGGCAATGGCCCCAGAACTCATATACATCCGCTCCTTGGCTGGGCCACCGGCGCGGTTTTCTCGTCTGCCAGCGGCCTGGGAATGGCAACATAACAGAAAACCTGCAGAATCTAAGCAGTATCCCATAGCCAAAACATTTTTTGCGTCCGCACATAATTGGACAAATTGCCCACTGGCCGACTCGTCGCGGAACGGTTAGGCGCGCTGCCATGTCACAGCCAAACTCACCCAAATGGATCCCGCTTTTGCGCTGGTCCGCCCCGATCCTTGCGGCGCCGCTGGCGGGCTGCAACTGGGTCGTGATGAACCCATCGGGCGATATTGCAGTGCAGCAACGCGATCTGATCCTGATCTCGACCGCGTTGATGCTCCTGATCGTCATCCCCGTCATGGCCTTGGTGGTCTTCTTCGCGATGCGCTACCGTGCGACAAACAAGTCCGCGGATGCAGATTATGATCCCGACTGGGATCACAGCACCAAATTGGAGCTGCTGATCTGGTCGGCGCCGCTGTTGATCATCATCTGCCTTGGCGCTCTGACCTGGGTGAGCACGCACAAGCTGGACCCCTATCGGCCGCTCGACCGGATCGACGCGACGACCGCGATCGATCCCAAGGTCAAGCCGCTGACAGTGGAAGTGGTCGCGCTGGACTGGAAATGGCTGTTCATCTATCCCGAACTCGGCATCGCCACCGTCAATGAATTGGCGCTGCCCACCAATGTTCCGGTTCGTTTCGACATTACGGCATCGACCGTCATGAACAGTTTCTATGTTCCTGAACTGGCCGGCCAGATCTACGCCATGCCGGGCATGAAGACGCAGCTTCACGCCGTCGCCAACAAGCCCGTCACCGGCACCGGCTTTTCCGCCAACTATTCAGGCGCGGGTTTCACCCATATGCGCTTTGGCTACAAGGCGATGGACCGGGCCGGCTTCGACGCCTGGGTCGCCAAGGTGAAGGCAAGCAGCACCCAGCTCGACCGGAATGTCTATCTCGCTCTTGCCAAGCCCAGCGAGAAGGCGCCCACCGCCTATTTCGGCGCGACCGACCCCAAGCTGTTTGACGCGGTCGTCAACCTCTGCCCCAAGCCCGGCCAGCGCTGCATGGGCGAACTCATGCACATCAACATGATGGGCGGCGCGGGCAAAGAGTCGGCCAGGGAGACCGAGGGGCTGCAATATGACTTCCCCGACAGTCATGTGATCGACCAGAGCGACCGGAATAAAGGGCAGGAAACGGCCCCGGACGCGCCGGGCGCACCCGGCCCGCACCATGAACCCGCGATCGACCTTAATCCCCACAGCGGCGCTGACGCGCACGCGCAGCATCGGTAAGGCCCATGACTGGCACACTCACAACAACGCAGATGATCTTCGGTCGTCTGACATGGGATAGCTTCCCATGGCATGAGCCCATCGTCGTCGCGACCTTCGTCGCGGTGGTGCTGGGCGGCGCGGCGGTCGTCGGCGCGCTCACCTATTTCCGCCTCTGGGGCTATCTCTGGAAGGAGTGGTTCACCAGCGTCGACCATAAAAAGATCGGCATCATGTACATGGTGCTGGGCCTCATCATGTTCCTGCGCGGCTTTGCCGACGCGATCATGATGCGCCTGCAACAGTCGCTCGCCTTCAACGGGTCCGAAGGCTATCTCAACGCCCATCACTATGACCAGGTGTTCACCGCGCACGGCGTCATCATGATCTTCTTCGTGGCGATGCCGTTCATCACGGGTTTGATGAACTATATCGTCCCGCTCCAGATCGGCGCGCGCGACGTCAGCTTCCCGTTCCTCAACAATTTCAGTTTCTGGATGACCACGGGCGGCGCGGTGCTGGTGATGTGCTCGCTGTTCCTGGGCGAATTCGCCCAGACCGGCTGGCTCGCCTATCCGCCGCTTTCGGGCATCGACTATAGCCCGGCCACGGGGGTCGACTATTATATCTGGGCCTTGCAGGTGGCAGGCGTCGGCACGACATTGTCGGGCATCAACCTGATCGCGACTATCGTGAAGATGCGCGCACCGGGCATGTCCCTGATGAAGATGCCGGTCTTCACCTGGACGTCGCTGTGCGCGAACATCCTGATCGTCGCCTCCTTCCCGATCCTGACCGCCACGCTGGTCCTGCTGTCGCTCGACCGCTATGCCGGCACCAACTTCTTCACGAACGACTTCGGCGGTAATCCGATGATGTACGTGAACCTGATCTGGATCTGGGGCCACCCGGAAGTCTATATCCTCATCCTGCCGCTGTTCGGCGTTTTCTCCGAAGTCGTGTCGACTTTCTGTGGCAAGCGCCTCTTCGGCTACACGTCCATGGTCTACGCGACCTGCTGCATCATGGTGTTGTCCTATCTGGTGTGGCTGCACCACTTCTTCACCATGGGATCGGGCGCCAGCGTCAACAGCTTCTTCGGCATCACGACAATGATCATCTCGATCCCGACGGGCGCCAAGCTGTTCAACTGGCTCTTCACCATGTATCGTGGTCGCATCCGCTTTGAGCTGCCAATGATGTGGGCGATCGCGTTCATGCTGACCTTCACGATCGGCGGCATGACCGGTGTACTGCTGGCGGTGCCGCCCGCCGACTTCGTGCTGCACAACTCGCTGTTCCTGATCGCGCATTTCCATAACGTGATCATCGGCGGCGTGCTGTTCGGCCTGTTCGCAGCGATCAACTATTGGTGGCCCAAGGCCTTCGGGTTCAAACTCAACCAGTTCTGGGGCCATGTGTCCTTCTGGTGCTGGCAGGTCGGCTTCTGGCTTGCCTTCGGTCCGCTCTATGTCCTGGGCCTGATGGGCGTCACTCGCCGGATGCGGGTGTTCGACGATCCTTCGCTGCAAATCTGGTTCGTCATTGCCGCTATCGGCGCTGTCATCATCGCGGCGGGCATCGGCGCCATGCTCATCCAGTTCGCCCTTTCGATCTGGAAGCGCAAGGAACTGGCTGTCGAAGGCGATCCCTGGGACGGCCGCACGCTGGAATGGGCGACCAGTTCGCCTCCGCCGGAATATAATTTCGCGTTCACCCCGGTTGTCTATGACACCGACAGCTGGGCGGACATGAAGCGGAACGGCTACCAGCGCCCGCTGAGCGGCTACAAGGCGATCCACATGCCCAGCAGCACTGGCACCGGCGTCATCCTGGCCGCTCTGGCCACGCTCTGCGGCTTTGCGCTGATCTGGTATATCTGGTGGCTTGCGGGCATCAGCTTCATCGGGATCGTCGCGGTCGCCATCGGCCACACCTTCAACTATAAGCGCGACTTCTACATCCCGGTCGAGGATGTGACGCGCACCGAGGAAGAGCGCACGCGCATCCTCGCGGCGGGAGTCTGACCCTCATGAGCAGCGCAACTGCAACCATGGAACCTCGGGCCTATCATCTGCCCGAGGAACCCCACCTCCACGAAGGCCACAGCACCATGCTGGGCTTCTGGATGTACCTGATGAGCGATTGCCTCATCTTCGCCATCCTGTTCGCCACCTATGCCGTGCTGGGCGGCAGCTTCGCCGGCGGCCCCGGTCCCAAGGACTTGTTCGACCTGCCGCTGATCGCGCTCAACACCGCGATGCTGCTCTTTTCATCGATCACCTACGGCTTTGCCATGCTGGCGATGGAGAAGAACAAGATCAGCGCCACCCAGGGCTGGCTCTTCGTCACCCTGCTGTTCGGCGGCGCATTCCTGTTCATCGAACTCTACGAATTCTCGCACCTCATCCATGAGGGCGCGGGTCCGTGGCGCAGCGCGTTCCTGTCGGCCTTCTTCACGCTGGTCGGCACGCACGGGCTGCACGTCACTTTCGGTTCGATCTGGCTGATCACGCTGATGGTGCAGGTCGCCAAAAAGGGCCTGATCCCCGCAAACAAGCGCCGCCTGATGTGCCTTTCCATGTTCTGGCATTTCCTGGACGTCATCTGGATCGGCGTTTTCACCTTTGTCTATCTGATGGGAGTGCTCCGGTGAGCGACGCCGTCCACACGCATGATCACGGTCATCATGACGAGCATCATGATGATCATTCGCATGGCAGCTTCGGCAGCTACATGATCGGATTCGGCCTGTCGGTCATCCTGACGGCCATCCCCTTCTGGCTGGTGATGTCGGGAACGCTCGGCGACCCGCAACTGACCGGCTTCATCATCCTGGCCTTTGCCGCGGTGCAGGTGATCGTCCACATGATCTACTTCCTGCACATGAACACCCGCGTCGAGGGCGGCTGGTCGTTCATGGCGATGATGCTGACGATCGTGCTGGTCGTCATCGTCCTGTCGGGTTCGATGTGGGTCATGTATCATCTTAACGCCAACATGATGCCGCATCCCGAAATGCACATGGACATGGGTTCGACGCAGGAAATGCGCACCATGGATAATATGAGCGGGATGCCGTGACATCCGCAGGCACCGGGGAACGCCGCCGGCGTTCCCCGGGCTTTCTGATCGGCCTGACGCTGATCACCCTGCTTCTTTTTGCCGGCTTTGGCGCTCTGGGCGTCTGGCAGGTCCAGCGCCTGGCGTGGAAACGCGATCTGATCGCACGGGTCGATGCCCGCATCCATGCCGCGCCGGTGCCGGCGCCGCGCGCAGCGACACGCGACGACGAATATCGCCGCGTCACGACCAACGGCATATTCCTGCATGACCGCAGCGCCCTGGTCCTGGCGTCTACCGTCCGGGGCGCGGGCTATTGGGTGCTGACCCCGTTGCGCCATCCCGACGGCACCATCCTGATGGTCAACCGCGGTTTCGTGCCGCCCGACGCAAAGACTCATTATGATCGGCCCAACGGCCCGGTGCAGATCACGGGCCTCATCCGCCTGACCGAACCGGGCGGCGGCTTCCTGCGGGCCAATAATCCCGCCGCCGACCGCTGGTATTCGCGCGACGTCGCCGCGATTGCATCGGCACGTCGGCTGGCGCCGGCCGTCACAAGCTATTTCATCGACGCGCAGGCCGGATCATCCCCCGGCCGCCTACCCATCGGCGGGCTGACCGTCGTAAGTTTCCCCAATAATCATCTGCAATATGCGATCACCTGGTTCGCACTGGCGATCATGACCGTCGGCGCCTACATCATCGTCATGCGACAGACGGGCAAAGACAACCGGAAATGACCGATCAGGGGCCGACCCGCGCGCGCTGGTTGCCCAGCCGGTGGCCCGCCGACGCCGCCGGGCGCAAGAATATGGCGCTGCTGGTCCAGTTGCGATGGATTGCCATTGCCGGACAGGTCGCCACCATCCTGATCGTCCATTTCGGCATGGGCATTCGCCTCCCCTTGCTGCCCATGCTGGTGGTGCCATGCATCGCCGTGGCCATGAACCTGGGCAGCCTGATGGTGTTGCGTGGCCGGACCGACATCAGTCATGCCGAACTGTTTCTGGCGCTGTTGTTCGATGTCATCGCACTCACAACCCTCCTCTATCTGAGCGGCGGCGCGACCAATCCCTTCATGTCCCTCTACCTGGTGCAGGTCGCGCTGGGCGCGATGCTGCTCCATCACTGGAGCGCCTGGGGAATCGTTGCAGTCTCGGCGCTATGTGCGGCGGGGCTGGCTTTTGCCTACCGTCCGCTGAACCTGAGCGAAATGCTCGAAGGGCGGCTGTTCGACCTGCATATCGTGGGTACGTGGATCTGCTTCACCATGATCGCGGTTTTGCTGGTGCTGTTCATGACCCGCATCAACCGCAATTTGCAGGATCGCGAGTCCTACATGGCGCAGATGCGCCAGCAGGCGGCGGAAGAAGAACATATCGTGCGCATGGGGCTGCTGGCGTCGGGTGCGGCGCACGAACTGGGCACGCCCCTCGCGCAACTGGCGGTCGTATTGGGTGACTGGCGCCACATGCCCGAAATAACCCGCCATCCCGTCCTGATCGAAGAGGTGGAGGAAATGCAGGCGGCGGTCACGCGCTGCAAGGCGATCCTCAGCGGCATCCTGTTGTCCGCCGGAGAAGCGCGGGGCGAGGCCCCTCAGGCCACCGACATCCGCGCCTTCATCGACGGCATCGCGCATGACTGGCGCAGCGCCAATCCGGCTATGCCGCTGCGCTGCGACTTCGGCCCGCATGACTATCCCCGGATCGTCGCCGACCCCGTGATCCGCCAGGCCGTAACCAATCTGCTGGACAATGCCCGCGAAGCCGGCGCAACCTATATCAACCTGATGGTGAGCCGCGACAGCCAGTGGCTGAACATCGCGGTGCGCGACAATGGGCGGGGATTCAGCCCGGACATGCTGACCGACTTCGGCAAGCCCTACCGGTCGAGCAAGGACAGGCAGGGCAGCGGCCTGGGCCTGTTCCTGGTCGTCAATGTGGTTCGCAAGCTGGGCGGCCGGGTCGATGCCAGCAACGGCGCAGAAGGCGGCGCGATGATCCAGTTGCGCCTGCCCTTCGCCACTCTGGCGCTGGAGGAGATGACCGATGGTGAGTGAAAAGCAGCTTTTGATCGTCGAGGATGACGAAGGCTTTTCCAGGACGCTCAAACGCTCCTTCGAACGGCGCGGCTATGATGTGCTGGTGGCAAGCAGCCTGGAACAAGTGAATAGCCTTCTGAAAGAAAACAGGCCCGGTTTCGCCGTGGTCGATCTGAAGCTCGGCCCGCAGTCGGGACTTGCCTGCGTCCAGGCGCTCCACGCCCATGACCCGGCAATGCTGATCGTCGTGCTGACCGGTTTCGCCAGTATCGCCACAGCAGTCGAGGCGATCAAGCTGGGCGCGGCCAACTATCTGGCCAAGCCGTCGAACACCGATGACATCGAAGCGGCCTTCGCCCGGTCCGGCGGCGATCCCGACGCGCCGCTGGCGCCGCGGCCGACGTCGATCAAGACGCTGGAGTGGGAACATATCCATGAAGTGTTGAAGGATAGCGACTTCAACATTTCGGAAGCCGCCCGCCGACTGGGAATGCACCGCCGCACCTTGGCCCGTAAGCTGGCCAAGCGGCAGGTTGGATAGAAGAGCAAAAAACGGGTTCGGATTTCCTGTAGATAGACAATTTTCGGCACCCCGATCGGACATGTGGCGGTGGTCGCCCGGATCAATGTCCCGGCCCTGACGTTGAAGGCCGATATGCCAAAGGGCATGTTGGGGGCACGCTATGACGGATTTGCTGAAGACCTTCCTCAAGGCCACGCGACTGGTGAAGAAGCGACGCCCGTTATCGGCGGCGTTCGCGTTGCAGGACATGTTGAAGCCTCCACCATCGCCGGCCAAAAAAAAGCGCCCTAAAACAGCGACCCGGCCGCTGGTTGCGCGCGCGCGCCGCCCAGCCAAGGATACACCCAGCCGCCCCGCGCCCGGAAGTTTCATCACCGGCCGACATGAAACCCGGTATGGCGCGATCGGCTACAAGCTCTACACACCGGAAGGATCGTCGCGTCGGCGAATGCCGTTGGTCGTGATGTTGCATGGCTGCACGCAAACGGCAGATGATTTCGCTACCGGAACGAGAATGAACCGGCTCGCCGACGAGCTGGGCTTTCTGGTGCTCTATCCCGAGCAATCCCAAAACGCCAATTTTGCGCGCTGCTGGAACTGGCATGCCCCGGAAAACCAGAGCCGTGGTGGTGGCGAGGCGGGGATGATCGCTGCCCTCACCCGCCATGTGATGAGCCTGTGCAACGCCAATCGATCCCGCATCTATATTGCGGGCATTTCCGCAGGCGGGGCGGCGGCAACGATCGTCGGCGCGGCCTATCCCGATCTATATGTCGCAGTCGGTGTCCATTCAGCTGTGCCGCAAGGTGACATCCGCTCGCTCCGCGCGGCGCTGGCCGCCATGCAGGGGAAAGGCGGCACCATACAGACCGCCAAACTGCCCCGGCAATTGCCGACGATCGTTTTCCACGGGGACAAGGATCGGGTGGTCCACCCCTCCAATGCCAGCGGCTTCCTTCGCAATCTGGAACGCACGAGCGTCGGCCCGCTCACGCTGCGCACTCTGGCCGGACGTTCGGAAGGCGGCCGGGATTTCACCCGGCGCATCTATCAGGATCGCTTCAAGACCGTATTGCTGGAGGATTGGACCATTCACGGCAGCGGCCATAGCTGGTCCGGCGGCAGCGCGATGGCCTCCCACACCGATCCCGCCGGACCCGATGCCTCGCGCGAAATGCTACGCTTTTTCCTGGCACGGCGTCGCGCTCTCTAGCCCGAAGCGCGATATGTCGCGGGGAATTGGAGCGGGTGAAGGGAATCGAACCCTCGTCGTAAGCTTGGGAAGCTTCTGCTCTACCATTGAGCTACACCCGCCCGATCCTGCGTCCATGGCCCAGCCATCAGGCGCTGTCAACGGGACTTAATAAGGGGCTTCGGCGTCCCTGGCGGGGATGGCGCCGCGGCGGCCGATGTTCCATCCAGCCAGGCGATGGCCCGACAGCGCCGCGTCGTCCGGCGCGGCGCCGGCCAACCGCGCGTGCAAATAGCCCGCGTTAAAAGCGTCGCCCGCGCCGCTGGAATCGATCACATCGATCAGCCGCGGTGGCGCGACCAGCTGCTCGCCGACCCAACACCCCTCGCCGCCCAGCTTGACGATGATTTCCCGCCCAAGGCCAGCGCCCCAACGCAAGGCGGCGTCACGGGCATCGTCGGCTTCGCCCATCTCCACCTCATCGGCCAGGGTCGGCAGGCCAATGTCGGCAAGTGCGATCGCCCGGTCGCGCCAGTGCCGCGCGACGGCAGGGTCGGACCAGAGCCGCGCCCGATAGTTGCCGTCGAACGCGACCCTGCCCCCCTGTGCGCGCACCCGCTGGCAGAGCGCCAAGAGCGCCTCCCGCCCCTCGTCCGGCAGGATGGCAAGGGTGATGAGCGAGAAGTAGAGCAGGTCGGACTGCGCGGCCTGCGCGATCATGGACTCGCTTTCGGGCAGCGCGAACATCTGACGGGCCGCCGCCTCACTGCGCCAATAGTGAAAGGTCCGCTCGCCCACGGCGTCGGTCTCGATCGCATAGAGGCCCGGCAAGCGATCGGCCGCTGCCAGCACCAACCGGGTGTCCACGCCCTCCGCTTCCCATTGCGCGCGCAGGTCGGCGCTCATTGGATCGCAACCCAGCGCGCTCGCGAGACGCACCGTGTCGCCACTGCGCGCCAGATGCACCGCCGTATTGATGACATCGCCGCCATAGCGCAGGTTCCAGCCATCCCCGTCGCCGCGGCTGAGTTCCAGCATCGCTTCGCCAATGACCGTAATCGTTCCGCCCGGCCCCATGTTCATGCCCCGTCGCGCTCCTTCACCTGCGCTGCGTGGTGGGGAGACGCGTCGCCTGAGTCAAGACATGACCTTGTTTCAGCGCAACGCTTTCTACCCTATGGGAACGATCGCCGCGATGCCGCGTTTTGCGGAGGCAAAAGAGGCATATGCCACATTCAGACGATCCGATCGGGGAATTCATGACGACGGTCACTTCGGACTATAGCGGTAACCGTTTCGAGCTTCTGGTCCAGAGCGTGACGGATTACGCGATCTTCATGCTGAACCCCGATGGCATTGTCGAAAGCTGGAATGCCGGGGCCCGCAGGTTCAAGGGGTATGAAGCCGAAGAAATCATCGGTCAGCATTTTTCCCGCTTCTACACAGCCCAGGACAAGGCGGACGGCGTGCCTGCGCGTGCGCTGTCCGTCGCCGAGCAAGAGGGGCGATTCGAAGCCGAAGGATGGCGTGTTCGCAAGGATGGCACGAATTTTTGGGCGAATGTCGTCATTGATCCGATCCGGGATCCTCAAGGGCATCTGCTGGGCTTCGCGAAGGTCACGCGCGACCTCACGGAACGCCGCGCATCGCAGGAAGCGCTCCGCAAAAGCGAGGAGCGATTCCGCCTGCTGGTCCAGAGCGTCACGGATTATGCGATCTACATGCTCGATCCGGTCGGCACGATCACAAGTTGGAACAGCGGCGCGGAAAGGTTCAAGGGCTATAAGACTGACGAAATATTGGGCGAGAATTTCGCCCGCTTTTATTCCGAAGAGGACCGCATCGCCGGCCTCCCCTCCCGCGCATTGAACACAGCCGAGCGCGAGGGTCGATTCGAGGCCGAAGGATGGCGAATCCGCAAGGATGGCACGCGTTTTTGGGCCAACGTGGTCATCGATCCGATCCGCGATTCCCAGGGGGCGTTGCTCGGCTTCGCCAAGATCACACGCGACCTCACCGAACGGCGCGAATCGCAACAGGCGCTGGAGGATGCGCGGATCGCCATCATCCAGGCCCAGAAGATGGATGCCATCGGCAAATTGACCGGCGGCGTCGCCCATGATTTCAACAATCTGCTCGCAGTCATTGTCGGCAGTCTCGACCTTGCCCGCCAGCGACGGGCCAATGGCGGCGAGATCGACCGTTTTCTCGACAATGCGATGGCTGCGGCCGAACGGGGCGCGACCCTGACGCAACGGATGCTGGCGTTCGCGCGGCGGCAGGAACTCAAACTCCAAAGCGTGGACTGCATGGCGCTGGTGCAGGGCATGGCGGACTTGCTGCAAAGCACGATCGGTCCCACCGTCACCATCGACACGCGCTTTCCGCTGAACCTTTCCCCCGCCCATGCCGACCCGGCCCAGTTGGAACTCGCACTGCTGAATCTTACCGTCAATGCACGCGACGCCATGCCGCTAGGCGGCCGGATAATCATAGAGGCGAGCGAAGCGCAGCTCGCGGATGGGGCCGTCGCTGTTGCAGGTGCCTATATCCGGCTGTCGGTAATCGACGAGGGCGAAGGTATGGATGCCGCGACGCTGGAACGCGCGCGTGAGCCTTTTTTCACGACCAAGGGGGTGGGCAAGGGAACGGGCCTTGGCCTTTCGATGGTGCATGGCTTTGCCGAGCAATGCGGCGGCGCGCTGACTATCGACAGTATCGTGAACGCAGGCACGACCGTCTCCCTGTGGTTGCCGGTATCGCAAGGAAATCCTGTTCACCAGGAGGACGCCACCCAATATATCATCGACGATGCAGACACGCCGCTAGTCATTCTCGCCGTCGATGACGATGATCTTGTGCTGATGAACACGGCGGGGATGCTTGAGGATCTGGGCCACACCGTATTCCAGGCGGCGAACGCGGCCGACGCACTGCGGATGCTGGCGCAGTCCAGCGTCGACCTGGTGGTGACGGACCACGCCATGCCCGGCATGACCGGCGCCCAACTCGCCGACGCCATTGAGGAAGCGCATCCGGGACTGCCGGTCATCATCATCACCGGTTTTGCCGAACTGCCACCGCATGTTAGCGGCCGTCCCCGGCTCGACAAACCATTCAAGCAGATCGAGCTGGCAAAAGCGGTGACGGCCGCCCGCCGTCAGGCCACCGCCGGGCGGGTGATCCATTTTGCAACGCCCCTCGACCAGGATTAAACGATGGCACGGGCAGTGACAGTCTTTCCAGACGTCACTTCTTTTCATCGCATGGCAATATTTCCGCCTATTCCTGTATAGAAATATAAGGAAAATAAGCTTTTTATTCATTCGCGCTTGCAAGAGCGCGTAGGGTCGCCAATGGGATGCAGACCGCCCATCCTACCACCCACCGCAGGATATTGGACATGCCGGCCGCACCGACCCCGACTTCGCATTTCTTCACGTCGCTGCGGTCGCGGCTTCACTATCTGGATTGGGGCAATCCGTCCGCGCCCTTGCTGATCCTGGTCCATGGGGGTTTCGACCATGCGCGCAGTTGGGACTGGACGGCGCGCGCCCTGGCGCAGGACTATCATGTCATCGCCCCGGATCTGCGCGGTCATGGCGACAGCGCCTGGTCGCCCGACGGATCCTATATGATGGCGAATTTCGTCTATGACCTAGCGCAACTGGTCGACCTGTTCGACCGGACGCCTGTCTCCATCATTGGCCATTCACTCGGCGGATCGATCAGCCTACGCTATGCCGGACTATTTCCCGACAATGTCGGCAAGCTGATCGCCCTCGAAGGATTGGGCCTGTCGCCCGGCCGGTTGAAGCAGAAGGCGGAGGAACAGGCGCCCGACACCTGGCGCAAATGGATCGACGGCCGCCGCGCCAAGGCTCAACGCACGGCCCGACGCTATCCCACGATCGAGGCCGCTGTCGGCCGAATGCGCGAGCGCAATGAGCAACTGTCGCTCGAGCAAGCGATGCATCTCACCCAACATGGGGTCAACCGCAACGAGGATGGCAGTTACAGCTGGAAATTCGATCCCTATATGAACAGCAGCGCGCCGCAAGCGGGCACCGATGATGAACTTCCCGCTTTCTGGGCACGAATAACCTGTCCCACATTGCTATGCCTGGGCAACAATAGCTGGGCGTCCAATCCGGCCAAGGACGGGCGCATGGCGCATTTCCGCAACGCCCGCCTGGTGGAGTTTGAAGATGCCGGTCATTGGCTGCATCATGACCAGTTCGAGCGCTTCATCGCTGAACTGCGCGTCTTTCTCCAGCCCGAGCCAGCATCGAGCGCGATCGACAGCGCAGTCCGAAGCATCAGGCCGTAAAGCCCGCCACCGTGTCGCGATAATCCGCCTTCAGCCCGGCGATGAAATCAGCCGCCGGCTGCACCTCGCTGATCGCGCCGATGCCCTGCCCCGCGCCCCACACGTCCCGCCACGCTTTTTTCTCGCCACCGGTCATGGTCGCGAAATCCATGTCCTTCGCCTTGGGCAGGGCATCGGGGTCAAGACCAGCGGCTACGATGCTGGGACGCAGATAATTGCCAAGAACGCCGGTGAACACGTCAGAATAGACGATGTCGGCTGCGTTGCTGTCGACGATCATCTGCTTGTAGGCGGCGTCGGCATTGGCCTCCGCCGTGGCAATGAAGGGCGTACCCATATAGGCGAGATCGGCCCCCATCATCCGCGCGGCGGCAATCGCCCGCCCTGTCGCGATCGACCCCGACAGGGCTAGCGGCCCGTCGAACCATTGGCGGATTTCCTGGATCAGGGCGAAGGGCGACAAGGTGCCAGCATGGCCGCCCGCGCCCGCCGCAACGGCGATCAACCCGTCAGCGCCCTTCTCGATCGCCTTGCGGGCGAAACGGTCGTCAATAACGTCATGCAGGACGATGCCGCCATAGCTGTGGATCGCCTGGTTCACATCCTCCCGCGCGCCGAGCGATGTGATTACGATCGGCACACGATACTGGACGCAAAGCTTCAGATCCTCCTCCAGCCGACTATTGGTCCGGTGGACGATCAGGTTGACGGCGAAAGGCGCGTCCTTGTCGGTCAAGCCCTCGCCCAATTGCTGCAACCAGATCTCGAACATGCCGGACGGTCGTGCATTGAGGGAGGGAAAAGCGCCGACGACGCCGCTGCGGCACTGCGCGATGACCAGTTCGGGCTGCGAGATGATGAACATCGGCGAGCCGATCAGCGGTAGCGAAAGGCGGTCGCGAAGCAGCGGCGGCAGGGTCATGAATTACGTCCTCTCTTGTAGTCCTTCCCGCGCTATCATCGCTCAAGCCGCGGAAAAAGCCGAAAAACACTGTATTGATAGAATAATACAGTGGTGGTAGCATCGTCACATCCGAAGCATTCGGGAGCAGGACCAATGTATAGCGAAAGCGATTTGCAGGATGCCGTAACGGCCGGTGCATTGACGCCGCAGGCGGCGCAGGCCTTGCGCGACCATGTTGCGCAGTTGCAGGCCACTTCGGTCGTCGATGAAGAACATTTCCGGTTGTTGACCGGGTTCAACGATATCTTTGTCGCCATCGCCAGCGTCATCCTGCTGTTGGCGCTCGGATGGCTCGGCAACAGCCTGCGATTCGGCGCACCCGAACATCATCCCGCCTTCATGTCGGGCCTGCTGGTCGCGGTGGCGAGTTGGGGCCTGGCCGAATATTTCACCCTTCAGCGGCGTATGGCGCTGCCATCCATCCTGCTGCTCTGCGGTTTTGTAGGGGGCATCGCTTTCGCGGCAGGCGCATTGGGCGCGCAACTGGTTCCCGATGCCGGGGACCGGGAGGCCGCTCTTATCCTGTCCGCCGCAGCCGCCGTGGGTGCAGCGGGCGCCGGGCTGCACTGGCGGCGCTTCATGGTGCCGATCACAGTCGCGGCGGGTGCAGCCGCGGCGGCAGGCGTGGTCGCGGGCCTTGTCCTTGCGGCCTTCCCGAACAACGATATTTTGCCCTTCCTTATGCTGCTCGCGTCAGGGATTGCGATCTTCATTCTGGCGATGCGCTGGGATATGAGCGATCGCGCACGGCTCACCCGCCGGTCCGACGTGGCCTTCTGGCTCCATCTCGCGGCCGCGCCGATGATCGCCCATTCGCTCTTCCACCTGCTCGGCGTTCTTGACGGCGACGAGATCGGCGCCGGACGGGCATTGCTGGTGATCGCCCTCTATATCGCCTTCGGCCTGGTGGCGCTGGCGATCGACCGCCGCGCCCTGCTGGTGTCCAGCCTGGCCTATGTCCTCTTCGCCCTCTATGCCCTGTTCAAGCAGGCGGGCGCGGTCGAATTGTCCTGGGCGCTGACCAGCTTGGTCATCGGTTCAGCGCTGCTGCTGCTCTCCGCTCTTTGGCATCAGGCCCGCGCGCTGATCGTCCACGGCCTGCCTCCGGCGCTGACCGACCGGCTGCCCTATCTGGACCGCGCACCCGCCTGAGCGCGACAGCGGATTATCGCTGACGGTTCTGGCCGCAGACCCCGCGCCTGCGGCCATATCATTGGGCGAAACGCTTGAAGAAACTGTCTTCATTCCAGCGGGGGCGGTCGGCCGCGTTGGCGACCCGCAAGGTCACCGCCGTCACATAGGCATTCAGCTTCGCCGTCTCAGCCGGGAGGACCGGCTGGTTCAGATCGTCAAATGGCGAGTGATAGAGGTTCGCGCGCCACGCCTTTTCCGTTTCGGCCTCCGGCGTATTCGCCTTGAAGCCATATTTGAAGAAGAGCGCCGGTATGCCCTCCCGAATGAAGGCATATTGATCGGATCGGATGAAAACATTGCGGTTGGGAAAGGGATCGGGCGTGATCGGCAAATTCATCGCCGCGCTCACCGCCGCCGCATCCTGCCCCAGCGAGCTCTGGTCATAGCCGATAGGGGTAACGCTGGTCAGTGGAAAAATGGGCAGCGCCATGTCGAAATTCAGGTCGGCGACCATGGCGGTGGCAGGCACCGTGGGGCGCCGCGCGAAATAGCGCGAGCCAAGCAGGCCCTTTTCCTCCGCCGTAACGATGGCGAACAGGATAGAGCGTTTGGGCTTCACCTTGCCTGCCTTGAGCGCGCGGCCGATCTCCAGCAGGCTGGCGACGCCGGAGGCATTGTCGAACGCACCATTATAGATGCCGTCGCCTTTTACTGGTGTGCCTATGCCATAGCCATCGAGATGCGCCGACAGAACAATATATTCGTTGCGCAATATGGGATCGCTGCCGGGCATGACGGCAATGAGATTGGGCGAGGACAGGTTTTGCCGGGTCGCCGCGACCGTCGCCTTCAGGCGCTGCACCAGTGGAAAGCCAGTCAACGGCGCCGATGCGTCAGCCGCCGCCGCGATCGCCGCGAAATCATGGCCAGATCCGGCGAACAGCAAAGCCGATTTGGCGGGATCAAGCTGTGCGCCAAGGAACGGCGTGTCGGTTTCGCGCAGGCTGGCGTCGGCATAATAAAGCGCCGGCGCTCCGGCCAGATTGATGCGGCGGTTCCACGGAATCTCCACCTGCCCCGGAGTCACCAGGCTGATGAGGCCGACCGCACCCTGCGACGCCAGATATTTTGCCCGTTCCGACCGGGCGTGCGACTTGAGCGCCCCCGAAATGTCGGCAGGACCGCCGGATAACACGACGACGAGCTTGCCCTTGAGATCGAGTCCCGCGAAATCGTCATATCCTGCCTCCGGCAAGTGCAGGCCATAGCCGGCGAAGACCATCGGCGCGTCGATCTGCTCCGGCACCGGCCCGCCACCACCGGAGATGATCAGGTCGCCCGGCACAGCAAGCCGCTGCTCCCCCTGCGGCCCGACCAGAAAAGCACTGCTCTGGTCCGACTGGATCACCTGCTCGACAAAGGCCACGGGCTGCTTGTAGCCGTCCACGCCCATGGGCTTGAGGCCCAGGGCCTTGAACTGGCCGATCACATAATCCGCCGCGCGGTCGTAGCCGGGCGTGCCGGTGCCACGCCCTTCCATGCCGTCATTCGCGATCGCCTGCACATGGCTCCACCATTGCGCGCCGTCATCTTCCTGCGCTTGTGCAGGGACGGCCAGGGCCAGCGCAAGGAGCGGGATAGCGAGGGGCAGGCGCATCATGGGGAGACTCCGCTTTTTCAATCATCGATCATGTCTGAAATGGTGCGACGAACAAGGGGCTTGGAACCGCCATTCCGTTGTGTATTATGATAACAATACACGTTGAGGAGATTGCGATGTCCCGCCCCCATCCTTTGTTCGCCCTGATCCTGCCCGCTGTGATCCTCTCTGCCAGCGCCTGTTCACGCACAAATGACTCGCGAACGCCCGAGTCGTCTGCAGCCGATGACGGCGCGCGGGCAGCGCAGGACTGGTCCAGCCTCAAAGACTTTGCGGAAATCGAAGCGACTGGTCCCGACCATGTCGCCGTCACCATCGCGTCCGACTTCGCGGTCAGGGCGGAAGGCGACCCCAAGGCGGTGGCGGATCTCGACATCCGGGTGAAAGACGGCAAGCTGGTGATCGGCCGCAGGTCCAAGGGCAGCTGGAACTGGGGCCGCGACAATGGCGGCAAAAGTGCGACCGTATATGTGACTATGCCGGCGATCAAGGGGGCCGACCTGACCGGCGCGGGCGATTTCGATCTCGACAAGGCGGAGGGCGACAGCCTGAGCCTTTCGCTCACCGGCGCGGGCGATTTCCGCATCGGGACAGTTAATCTGGGATCGTTGACCGCCGACATCACCGGCGCCGGATCGATGAGGATTGCCGGCACCGCCGACACCGCGAAACTGTCCATCACCGGCGCCGGTGATATTGACGGCGACGCACTGAAGGTCGGCAGCGCCGACGTATCGATCCTGGGCGCAGGCGACATCGACTTTGCCTCCGACGGCAAGGTCGCTATCAGCATCATGGGACCAGGCGATGTAACGGTGAAAGGCACGGCGCAATGCACGACCATCGGCATGGGACCGGGCAAGGCGCGCTGCGCGCCCTGATCGCGGCGAGCGTGGCCGTGGCGTCGCCCGCGGTCGCTGCTACACGTGGCTATACCATCACCAGCTTCGACGCGATCCGTGTCGATGCTCCGGTCATCGTCATCCTGACCACTGGCGAAGGCGCATCGGCGCGCGCGCAAGGCGACCAGGGCGCGCTCGACAGGCTTCAGGTCAACGTGTCCGGGCGATCTCTGAGCATCACGATGGATCGGCTTCGTCCCGGTGAAAAAAGCGTCGGCGCACCAACGCTACGCCTGTCCACCGGCATGGTCGATCGGGTGATGCTGACCGGCGGGGGATCGGTCTTGGTCAACCGGTTGAAGGGCCTGCGCGGCCAGATCGTGCTGGGCGGCAATGGCGATGTCGAGATAGCCGATGTGCAACTCGACCGGATCGACCTCATGCTCGCGGGCGGCGGGCGGGCGACACTGGCTGGGCGAAGCGGCGTGGCGAATATCCACGTCAACGGCCCGGGCGCAGTAGCGGCCGAAGGGCTGCGCGCACGGCAGGCTGACATCAGCAATGACGGGCCGGGCAGCGTCGCACTGACGGCGGAGGTCACCGCGAAGATCGTCGCAAGCGGGTCAGGCGACGTGACGGTTGACGGAAAGCCCGCCTGCACCGTCGATAATCGGGGCACCGGGCGCATCCTGTGCGGCGGGGTGCCTTACTGAGCCTGCGCTGAGCAGCCTATTATCTTAAGTCATCATGCCGGCCGAGGCCGGCATGATGGATGTCCAATAGATTGGCGAAGTCGCGAATCCGCGTCAGGCCGGGACGTTCGCCAGCGCGGCCTTGACCGCGTCGAGCGCAGCCTGCGCCTTATCACCGTCCGGGCCGCCGCCCTGGGCCATGTCGGGACGGCCGCCGCCGCCCTTCCCGCCCAATGCTTCCACGCCTGCGCGGACAAGATCGACCGCATTGATGCTGCCGACCAGATCGTCGGTCACGCCCACCGCAATGGTGGCGCGGCCGTCGACCACGGCGAGCACGGCAGATACACCGCTACCCAATGCCTTCTTGTTGCCGTCTACGATGCCACGCAGTTCCTTGGGGTCGAGCCCGTCGATCACCTGCCCCATGAAATCGATCGCACCGATCTTCTCCGGCCCGGCCGGCTGCGCTGCGCCCCCGCCGCCAAGCGCCAGCGCCTTCTTCGCTTCGGCGAGTTCGCGTTCCAGCTTGCGACTGGTTTCGACCAGGGCGGCGATGCGCGCGGGCACATCCTCCGGCGTGGTCTTGAGCGCGGCAGCGGTCTGCCGCAGCTTGTCATCGCGTTCAGTGAGCCAAAGACGCGCGGCCTCGCCCGTCAGCGCCTCGATCCGACGCACGCCCGAGGAGACGGCGCTTTCGCCGATGATCTTGAACAGGGCGATGTCGCCGGTCGCGCGGACATGGGTGCCGCCGCACAGTTCGACCGAGTAATGCGCGTCGTCGCCCAATGGACCCGAGCGGCCCATGGAAAGGACGCGGACCTCGTCGCCATATTTCTCGCCGAACAGCGCCATGGCGCCCGCCGCGACGGCGTCGTCCGGCGTCATGAGGCGGGTGGTCACGTCCGCATTATGGCGGACCTGCGCGTTCACGTCCGCCTCGATCGCGGCGATCTGCGCATGGGTGAGCGCTTCGGGATGCGAATAGTCGAAACGCAGCCGGTCGGGCGCGACCAGACTACCCTTTTGCGTCACATGCGCGCCCAGTTCCTTGCGCAGCGCGGCGTGGAGCAGATGGGTGGCGCTGTGGTTGGCGCGGATGCGGTCGCGGCGGTCGACATCGACAGCGAGATGGACAGTATCGCCAACCTTGATGCTGCCGGCTTCCACCGTGGCGCGGTGGGCGTGGACGCGGCCCAGCGGCTTGGCGGTATCCTCGACCGCGGCGGCGAACCCGCCCTGCGTCGTGATGCGGCCCGCGTCGCCCATCTGCCCGCCGCTTTCGCCATAGAAAGGCGTCTGGTTGGTGACGATCGTCACCGTCTCACCAGCGTTTGCGCTGTCGAAGTTCACACCGTCCTTGACGATGGCCAGAACCTGCCCTTCGCCGTCCATCGCGGTATAGCCGATGAATTCGGTGTTGCCCGCCTTTTCAGCGATGTCGTACCAGATTTCGTCCGACGCCTTTTCACCCGACCCCTTCCACGCGGCACGGGCGGCGGCCTTCTGCTCCGCCATGGCGGCGTCGAAACCGGCGCGATCGACGCTGAGACCCTGCGTGCGCAGCGCATCCTCGGTCAGGTCGTAGGGGAAGCCGTAGGTATCATAGAGCTTGAACGCGGTTTCGCCCGGCAAGGTGTCGCCTTCGTTGAGGCCGACTGTCGCTTCATCGAGCAGGCGCAGGCCGTTTTCCAGCGTCTTGCGGAAGCGGGTTTCCTCGCGCAGCAAGGTTTCCTCAATCAGCGGCTGGGCGCGCACCAGTTCGGGGAAGGCGCCGCCCATTTCGGAGACGAGGCTCGAAACCAGACGATACATCAGCGGGTCTTTGGCGCCGATGATGTGCGCATGGCGCATCGCGCGGCGCATGATCCGGCGCAGGACATAACCGCGCCCCTCATTCGCCGGCAGCACGCCGTCGGCGATCAGGAAGCTGGTCGAGCGGAGGTGATCGGCGATGACGCGGTGGCTGGCCTGAAATTCGCCGTCGGTGGCGGTGCGGGTGATCGCGCCCGATTCCTCGATCAGCGCCCTGAACGTGTCGGTGTCGTAATTATTGTGGACGCCCTGCATGACGGCGGCAATGCGTTCCAGACCCATGCCGGTGTCGATGGACGGGCGGGGCAGTTCGCTGACGATCTCGTTGGCTTCCTGCTCATATTGCATGAAGACCAGGTTCCAGATTTCGACGAAACGGTCGCCATCCTCTTCCGGCGACCCGGGAGGACCGCCCCATATATGGTCGCCATGGTCGTAGAAGATTTCCGAGCAGGGACCGCAGGGACCGCTGTCACCCATCGCCCAGAAATTGTCCTTGGTCGGGATGCGGATGATCCGCTCTTCGGGCAGGCCGGCGATCTTCTTCCACAGGTCGAACGCCTCGTCATCCGTGTGGTAGACGGTCGCGGTCAGTTTTTCGGCGGGCAGCCCCCATTCCCTGGTCAGCAGCGTCCAGGCATGGGTGATCGCTTGTTCCTTGAAATAGTCGCCGAAGCTGAAATTGCCCAGCATTTCAAAGAAGGTATGATGGCGCGCTGTGTAGCCGACATTGTCGAGATCATTATGCTTGCCGCCCGCGCGCACGCATTTCTGGCTCGACGTCGCGGTCTTGTAGGGGCGGGATTCAAGGCCCGTGAAGACATTCTTGAACGGCACCATGCCCGCATTGACGAACATCAGCGTCGGGTCGTTATGCGGCACCAGCGGCGCGGACGGAACGATGCGGTGCCCGGCGGCCCCGAAATAATCGAGGAAAGAGCGGCGAATGTCGTTGGTCGATGTCATGAGCGGGGATTTAGTGGGAAGCGGGTCGACGCACAAGCGGGGGATTTGAGCGCAGTGGAGTCGCGAACCGAGGTCGATATGGGTGGAGAGCGGACTGGCGGGTTTTCTTGACCCTTGGTCGTCACCCCCAGCCTCATCTCCTTCTGAAAGGCGATGCAGCGGAGCACGGCTCTGGGCCGGGATGACAGCAAGCGAGTGTCAGCCGATCGGCGCCTCGATCGAAACCGGCGGCTTCGAGAACCATTTTGCTCCCTGCGCGGTCATATGGAAACAATCCTCCAGCCGCACGCCCATCGTGCCGGGCAGATACAGGCCAGGTTCGTTGGAGAAGCACATGCCGACGTCCAGCTTCGTGGTTTCGCCATGGACGAGGTTGACCGGTTCATGCCCCTCCATGCCGATGCCGTGGCCGGTGCGGTGGGAGAGGCCGGGGAGCGCGTAGCCGGGGCCGTAGCCGAGGCGCTGATAATAGCCGCGCACCGCGTCATCGACCGATCCGGCCGGAACGCCGAGCTTCGCCGCTTCAATGGCAATTTTCTGCCCCTGCGCCACATCGTTCCAGACCTTGCGCTGCTGCGCTGTCGGCGTCGCCCCATGGACCCAGGTGCGGCTGATGTCGGACTGATAATCCTCCACCGTACAGCCGCAGTCCATCAGCACCACCTCCCCCGCGCGCACCGCCTGCGGCTTGCCCGATCCGTGGGGATAGGCGGCCGCTTCGCCGAGCAGGACGAGGTTGAATTCGACCTGCCCGCCAAGCTGCTTTGTCGCCGCGCTCATCAGCGCGCCGATATCGGCCGGGGTCATGCCCGCCTTCACCTGCGGATAGGTCCAGCGATAGGCGGCGATGGTGACGTCGGAGGCCATCTGCATTAGCGCGATTTCGGCGGCGGTCTTGCGCATACGGATGGCGCGGGTGACGGGGTCTTTCACCAAGGTCGCGGCGGGCAGCGCGGCCTTGAGGCCATCGACCGCGAAATAACGCACCGTTTCCTCGATGCCGATACGGCCCTTCGCCAATCCCCCGGCGGTCAAATAGTCGGCGATCAGGGCATAGGGGCTTTCATGCTCCTGCCACACGCGGACATCGGCGGGGATGGCGAGCGATTCGTCGATCGAGGGTTTCTCGAAGAAGGGACAGACGATGAGCGGCGCGCCACGCGCGGGCAAGATGGCGGCGGTCAGACGTTCCGAGCGGTGCCAGCGTATGCCGGTATAATAGATGAGGCTGGCGCCCGGTTCGATCAGCAGGGCATCAATCCCGGCAGACTGCATCATCGCCTGCGCACGGGCGAGGCGGTCGGCGCGCTCGGCCTTGCCGATCGGGGTGACGGCGCCGGTCAGGGGCCGGAGCGCTTCGGCCGCCCGCTCCTGCGCGAAGAGGCGGGGACTGACAATGCCGACAGCGAAACCGACAGTTGCAAGGTGCAGGAAGGAACGACGATCAGACGTAGGCATAAGGCCCTCCCGCCGCGAGCGCCGCCTGGTACGAAGACCGCGCGTGCATAGTGTCGAGCCAGCGGATCAGATGGGGTCGGCGATCATCGAGGCCGCCGCGCGCGCAGGATGCTTCGAGCGGGAAGCTCATCATCATGTCGGCGGCGGTGAAGACGTCGCCCGCGAAACAGGGGCGGCTCGCCAGCTCTGTTTCCAGCCAGTCGAGATGATCGTCCAGCATCCGCTGCAGCGTCGGGCGCGCCGGGCGACCAAGCAGGCCGAGTTTGCCCACGACCAGCAGCGCCAGCAGCGGCGGCATCATGGAGCCTTCAGCATAATGCATGAACTGGCGGTAGCGGATCGCGCCCGGTGCATCGGACGGCGGGCCGAAGCGACCGCCAGCACGGGTAACGAGATAGTCCATGATCGCGCCAGTCTCGATCAGCCTGTGGCCGTCCACCTCGACAATGGGCGAGCGGCCTAGGGGGTGGACGGCGCGTAGTTCCTGCGGCGCGCGCATCGTCTTGCGGTCGCGTTCGTAACGGCGGACCTCATAAGGTTCGCCCAGTTCCTCCAGCAGCCAAAGGATGCGCTGCGAGCGGCTGTTGTTGAGGTGATGGACGATGATGGTCATAGCGCGGTTCCCATGCTGCGGGCTGGTGTGGGCGTAACGCAGCGCGGGGATTGCGACAACAGCGGAGAGCCGCCTTTGCCATCGCAGCGAAGCAATCCACTGGCGCGCCTCTGGATTGCCTCGCCGCGCCCGCAGTGACGAGGGGTCAGGCTGGGATCAAAGCCTCCGCCTTCTTCTTTGCGCGGAAGGCGTGGAGCAAAGGTTCGGTATAGCCGCTGGGCTGCTGGACGCCCTCGAACACCAGCGCGCGGGCTGCCTGGAAGGCGAGGCTATCCCCTTCCCGGCCGCTCATCGGCTGGTAGAGCGGGTCGTCGCCATTCTGTGCATCGACCTTGGCGGCCATACGGGTCAGCGCGGCATCGACCTGCCCGGCCGTGCAGACGCCGTGGAGCAGCCAGTTGGCCATATGCTGCGAGGATATGCGCAACGTCGCGCGGTCCTCCATCAGGCCGATGTCGTGGATGTCGGGCACCTTGGAGCAGCCGACACCCTGATCGATCCAGCGGACGACATAGCCAAGGATACCCTGCGCATTATTGTCCAGTTCCTGCGCAATTTCTTCTTCTGAGAAGTTGCGGCCGACAGCGACCGGAATGGTCAGCAACTTGTCCAGAGAGGCGATGCCCTCCTCCGCCCGCAACGCCTGCCGGGCGAACACGTCGATGCGGTGATAGTGAGTCGCGTGCAGCGTCGCGGCGGTCGGCGACGGCACCCAGGCGGTGTTGGCCCCGCTCATCGGATGGCCGGACTTTTGCGCCAGCATGTCCGCCATGCGATCGGGCGCGGCCCACATGCCCTTGCCGATCTGCGCCCGGCCCGACAGACCGCAGGCAAGGCCGATCTGGACGTTGCGATCCTCATAAGCCGTGATCCAGTCGGACGACTTCATCTCGCCCTTGCGGATCATCGGACCAGCCTGCATCGACGTGTGCATCTCATCCCCGGTGCGGTCGAGGAAGCCGGTGTTGATGAAGACGATGCGGTCCTTCACCGCATGGATGCAGGCGGCGAGGTTGGCGGAGGTGCGGCGTTCTTCATCCATGACGCCGACCTTGATCGTGTGGCGGGCGAGGCCCAGCATGTCCTCGATCGCGTCGAACAGGCGGTTGGTGAAGGCGGCTTCCTCCGGCCCGTGCATCTTGGGCTTGACGATGTAGATGCTGCCGGCGCGGCTGTTGGCGTGCGCGCCCTTGATGTCGTGCAAGCCGATGAGGCTGGTGACGATGCCGTCCAATATGCCTTCAGGCGCCTCCTCGCCACCCGGCAGGCGAATAGCGGGCGTCGTCATCAGATGGCCCACATTGCGGACGAACAACAGGCTGCGGCCAGGCAGGGTGAGGTTGCCGCCGTCGGGCGCGGTATAGCTGCGGTCGGGGTTGAGCGCGCGGGTCATCATCGCCCCGCCCTTTTCGAATGTATCGGTCAGGTCGCCGCGCATCAGGCCAAGCCAGTTGGCATAAGCGGCGACCTTGTCTGCGGCATCAACGGCAGCGACGGAGTCTTCCAGATCGCAGATGGTTGTCAGCGCGGATTCGAGGATGACGTCAGCGATGCCGGCGGGATCGTCCTTGCCGATCGGATGCGCCGTGTCGAAGATGATTTCGATATGCAGGCCGTTGTGGCGGTAGAGCCGGCCCTTCTCGCTGGTGCCGATGAATTGCGTGGGATCGGCCAGGACGATGTCGCCGCCGGTCAGATCGGCCCAGCTCCCGCTGGCGAGCGGGACGGCCTCGTCGAGAAAGGCCTTGGCCCAGGCGATGACCTGCGCGCCGCGCGCCGCGTCATAGCCCTTGCCGGAGGAGGCGCCGGGGATCGCGTCGGTGCCATAAAGTGCATCATAAAGGCTGCCCCAACGTGCGTTGGCGGCGTTCAGCAGGAAACGGGCGTTGAGGATGGGCACGACCAGTTGCGGCCCGGCAAGCCGCGCGACCTCATCATCGACATGCTCGCTGCCGATCTGGAAGGGCGCGGGTTCGGGGACGAGATAGCCGATTTCGCGCAGGAACGCCTGATAAGCGTCGGCGTCGTGCGGCTGGCCCTTGCGCTGCTCATGCCAGCTGTCGATCTGCACCTGAAACATGTCGCGCTTGCGCAGCAATGCGGCATTGTCCGGCGTGAAGCGGGCGAAGATGTCGGCGGCCGCGCTCCAGAAGGTGTCCGGCGCCAGGCCGGTGCCGGTTAGCGCGCGGTTGTCGATGAAATCGGCCAGTTGCTGTGCGACCTGGAGGCCGGCTTTGTCGATCATGCGGTCGGTCATGGGTCCACTCCATAGATTGGCAATGGATATAGCCGATTCCCATTATGCCGTGTAGGCGATATTATTCGAAGATAGTCATTCCTATGGTGAACGAATGTGATGGACCCCGATCATGAGCTGTTCGTGATGATCGTCGATGAAGGCGGGCTGGCGGCGGCGGGGCGGCGGCTGCATATTTCGCCGGCAATGATGTCCAAGCGGCTGGCGCGGCTGGAAGAACGGCTGGGCGCAAAGCTGGTCCATCGCACGACACGGCGGCTGGCGCTGACGCCGGCGGGCGAGCGGCTGCACGCCGACCTGCGCGGCATTCTCGCTGCGCTGGAGGAGGCCGAGCGGCGCGTAACCGGCGTGTCCGCGATCGCCTCCGGCCCGTTGCGCGTCACCGCGCCCACGTCCTTCGGGCGGATGCATCTGGCGCCTCATCTGCACCATTTCCTCCGCGCATATCCCAAGGTGGAATTGAGCGTCGATCTGACCGACGAATATGTCGACCTGATCGAGGCGCGCGCGGATGTCGCGCTGCGCATCGCCGCCGAACCGGGAGCAGGCTTGGCGGCCCGGCGGCTGAGTGACAATCGGCGCATAATATGCGCCGCGCCCGGCTATCTGGCGCAACTTGGGACGCCCGCGCGGCTGGCCGACCTCAAGAACCATCATCTGCTGGCGGCGGACGGACAATTGCCCTGGCGGCTGATCGGGCCATCGGGGCCGGTCCTGGTCGAGGGACGCAGCCATGTTCGGACCAACAGCAGCGAAGTGGTGCGCGAACTCTGCCTGACGGGCGCGGGCATCGCTCTGCGGTCATCGTGGGACATCAGCGAGGCGCTGACCAAGGGTCATGTCAGACAAATATTGCCCGATCACGAAGGCTCGTCCGAAGTCGGGCTTTATGCAGTCTGGTTGCCGCAGGAAAATCCGCCGCGCAGCCTCCAGGCATTTCTGGACTTTCTTGTCGGACTATATTCGCCCGTTCCGCCCTGGGCGCGTTCGGCCATTGCCCTTGGGGAAACCAGTCTCTAAGGCGCATCGCATGGACGATAATACCCGCCGCGCCGCCCTGGACTATCACCGCTATCCGCAGCCGGGGAAGCTCCGCATCGAGCCGACCAAGCGGATGGTCAACCAGCGCGACCTCGCGCTCGCCTATTCGCCCGGCGTCGCCGCGCCCTGCGTTGAAATCGCCGCCGATCCCGACAAGGCGATGGACTATACCGCGCGCGGCAACCTGGTCGCCGTCATCTCCAACGGCACCGCCGTGCTGGGCCTGGGCGCGATCGGTGCGCTGGCATCCAAGCCGGTGATGGAGGGCAAGGCGGTCCTGTTCAAGAAATTCGCCGACATCGACGTGTTCGACATCGAAGTCGACACCACCGACCCGGACAAGTTCGTCGAGGCCGTCGCGCTGCTGGAGCCCACCTTTGGCGGCATCAATCTGGAAGACATCAAGGCGCCCGAATGTTTCGAGATCGAGGCGCGCCTGAAGGAACGGATGAATATTCCGGTCTTTCACGACGACCAGCATGGCACCGCCATCGTCGTCGCGGCGGCCGTGCGCAACGCGCTGGTCCTTCAGGGCAAGACGCTGGCCGACGCGAAGCTGGTGACGTCGGGCGCCGGCGCCGCCGCCCTCGCCTGCGTCGACCTGCTGGTGTCGATGGGCCTGCCGATCGAAAATGTGACGATGACGGACAAGGACGGCGTCATCCATTCCGGCCGCGAGGGTATGTTGCCCAATATGGCGCGCTATGCCCGCACCACCAATGCGCGCACCCTGCCCGACGTGCTGCCGGGCGCGAACCTGTTCTTAGGGTTGTCGGCGCCGGGCGTGCTGAAGCCTGAATGGCTGCCGTTGATGGCGCCCAATCCGCTGATCTTCGCGCTTGCCAACCCCGAGCCGGAAATCCGCCCCGAAGCGGCGCGCGAAGTGCGGCCCGATGCGATCATCGCCACCGGCCGTTCGGACTATCCCAACCAGGTCAACAACGTCCTGTGCTTCCCCTATATCTTTCGCGGCGCGCTGGATGTGGGCGCGACCCAGATCAACGAGGCGATGAAGGTCGCGGCGGCCGACGCCATCGCCGCCCTGGCCCGGATGCCCGCACATGACAGCGTGGCGCAGGCCTATGGCGGGCGGCGGCTGGTGTTCGGCGCGGACTATATCATCCCGACGCCCTTCGATCCGCGCCTCATTGGCGAGATCGCAGTGGCCGTAGCGCAAGCGGCGATGGATAGCGGCGTTGCGAAGAAGACGCTGGATCTGGACGAATATCGCCGCAAGCTGACGCACCAGAATACGCGATCGGGCCAGTTGATGCTGCCGGTGTTCGAAGCCGCGCGGGGCAGCGGCACCCGCATCGCCTATGGCGAGGGGGAGGATGATCGCGTGCTGCGCGCCATCCGCGATGCGCTGGACGAAGGGATTGTCCGTCCCACGATCGTCGGCCGCCGTCGCATCCTGGAACAGAAGCTGCCCGAACTGGGCATCAGTTTCGACCTGGACAAGGATGTCGAGGTGGTTGACCCGGAAACCGACCATCTGATCCTGGGCGAACTGGTCGAGGCCTATCGCGGGGTCGCCGCGCGCAAGGGCGTGCCGGCCGACGAGATATTGCGCCACGTCTATCGCCGCCCGACCGTCACCGCCGCCATGCTGCTGCGCACCGGCCGCGTCGATGCCGCTCTGGTGGGCGGGCGATCGGAATATTGGGGGCAGGTCGAGCATGTGCTGCGCATCATCGACCGCCTGCCCACCCATAGCCGCGTCTATGCACTGTCGGGCCTGATCCTGGACGCGGGCGCGCTGTTCATCACCGATACCCATATGGTGCCCGATCCGACGACCGAGCAGATCGCGGAAATGACGATAGCCGCTGCGGCCGAGATTGCGCATTTCGGCTTGAAGCCGCGCGTCGCGCTGCTGTCCCACTCCAATTTCGGATCGTCGCACACCGAAAGCGCGCGCAAGATGCGGCGGGCCTATAAGCGGGTGCGCGACATGGCGCCCGAACTGGCGGCGGACGGCGAAATGCATGCCGACGCGGCGCTCAGCCAGGCGCTGCGTGAGCGTTTGATCCCGGATTCACGCTTCGAAGGATCGGCGAACCTGCTGGTGATGCCGAACCTGGACGCCGCGAACATCACTTTGACGGCGCTGTCGGCTTCATCCAGTTCGCCGACTGTCGGGCCGATGTTGATGGGCCTGTCCAAACCCATTCATGTGCTGACGCCGGGCGTCACATCGCGCGGTATTTTGAACCTGACCGCCATCGCGGCGGCCGAAGTGGCGCGGGAAGGCGGAGCTTAACCTTTTCCGCTTATCCTCCGCCACGACTGGAGGCATGACCATGGCAGCTTTGCTCAAGGCGTTGGCGAAAAACATTGGCCCCAAGCTGGTGATCGGCCTGGGGCTGAGTGGCGCGGCGCTGGCGGCGATGCACTGGATCGACCCGCCCGCCGCCCGTGACGCGGCGCCCGCAGAAGCCGAAACCATAGCGGCGCCGGTGAATGCGGCCGCCCCCTCCCCCACCCCTGCCAAACTGGTCGAGCGACGCAGCGACCAGCCCATGGAGATCGATCCCGGCGCCCTGATGGTGAAACGCGTGTTGCCGATCGACGGACCATTCCGCCACGGAGACTATGTCTGGGACGAAAAGGGCGCACCCGCGAGCGGCCCGGTCATCATCACCATCGACCTGAAAGCCGAAACGCTGTCGGTATTTCGCGCCGGTTATGAGATTGGGGCCGCTGTCATCCTCTATGGCGCGACCGACAAGCCCAGCCCACTCGGCGCCTTTCCGATCACGCAGAAGGACGCCGATCATGTGTCCAACCTCTACGACGCGCCCATGCCCTACGCTCAGAGGCTGACCAGCGACGGCGTGTTCATCCATGGCAGCGACGTGGAATATGGCCGGGGCACCCATGGGTGCATCGGCGTGCCGACCGCCTTTGCCAAAAAACTGTTTGGCGTGACGAAGCTGGGCGACATTGCCATCATCACCAATGGCAAGATGCTGAATGTCAACAACGCGCAGGCAGGCACCTAGAGCGGGGCATCTTCGATCCGGGGTTTGCGCGGGATCGTAAGCGCGCTGCCGGCGGAGGCGGCCATGATGCTGACAATCGCGATCCATTGTATCGGCGTCAGTCGCTCGCCCAGAACCAGGAAACCGGCGAGCGCGCCGATAGCCGGCGCCGAACTGAGCAGCAGACCGAAGACCGCTGCCGGCAGCCGGCGCATCGCCTCCATCTCAAGCGAATAGGGCAAGGCGCTCGACAAAAAGGCGACAGCGAAACCGACACCCAGAACATGCGGTGAAACAAAGACCGCGCCGGCCGTTCCCAGCCCCACCGGCGCGATCAGCAGCGCCGCAACCACCATGCCCCAGGCGACGGCGTCTCCGCCCAGCCCCCCCGACACGCGCTTGCCCGTCAGGATATAGAGCGCCCAGCAGACCGCCGCGCCGCAAGCGAAAGCGACACCCAGAGGATCGAGCCTGGCGTCGTTGCGGATCGGCAAGAGCAGCAGCAACCCGGCTACTGCGGCGGCCAGCCAGAGAAAATCGCGCGGTCGACGCGAGCCGAACAGGACGATCGCAAGCGGCCCCGTCACCTCGATCGCGATCGCCGTGCCGAGCGGAATGCGGGCGAACGCCTGGTAGATCAGCAGGTTCATGAGCGCTAGCGTCGCGCCATAAGCCAGCAGCGGCCAGCGCAACGCCGAAGGGATCGGCCGTCGCCATGGCCGACGGAACAGCAGCAGCAGGATCGCCGCCAGGACGATGCGCAACGCCGCGATGCCGGGCGCGCCGACCAGCGGAAAGAGAGACTTGGCGAAGGCGGCGCCCAGGTTCATCGACCCGAGCGACAGCAGGACGGCGCCTGCCCCTATCATCGCCGCGCCGGGCGCATCCTGTCGGTCATCCCTGATCATCTCATCCGCGTTATAGAGCATTTTAGGCGCTGCACTACCGGGTTGAGCCATGCGCCGATTGCAAGCGCCGGAGCGACAGATGCAATAAACTCATACGAATGCGGGATTGACCAGCGCTGTCATCACCCCCATCTGAGGAACTTCCGTATATTGCACTGCAACATGGAGTTCGCCTTGAGCGCCCAGCCCCACCAAGCGCATCCCGCGCTCGTCCTGTTCGCGCTTTCGGTCGGCGCCTTCGCGATCGGCACCACCGAATTCGCGGCCATGAGCCTGTTGCCCTTCTTCGCGCGTGACCTGGGGATCGATGCTCCCACCGCCGGCCATGCGATCAGCGCCTATGCACTGGGCGTGGTCGCCGGAGCGCCGGTCATCGCCGCCTTCGGCGCCCGCCTGCCGCGCCGCACCTTGCTGATCGGTTTGATGACGATGTTTGCATTGGCGAACGGCTTGTCCGCCCTGTCGCCCAGCTATCACTGGATGCTCTTGTTCCGTTTCCTGTCGGGCCTGCCGCACGGCGCCTATTTCGGCGTGGCCGCGCTGGTCGCAGCCAGCCTGGTGCCCATCGAGAAGCGCGCGCAGGCGATCGCGCGCATGTTCGCGGGCCTGACCGTCGCCACCATCATCGGCGTGCCGGTGGCGAACTGGATGGGGCAGGCGCTTGGCTGGCGCTGGGGTTTTGCGGTGGTGGCGGTGCTGGCGCTGGCGACGGTGACGCTGGTGGCGATCCATGCACCCCGCGACAGGGGCGACCCAAAGGCCAGCCCGATGCGCGAACTGACCGCGCTGCAACGGCCGCAAGTCTGGCTGACCCTGCTGACCGGTGCGATCGGCTTTGGCGGCCTGTTCGCGGTCTATACCTATGTCGCATCGACGATGATCGAGGTGACGCATGTTTCGGAAGCCTATGTGCCGCTGGTCCTCGCCATTTTCGGCGTCGGCATGACATTGGGCAATCTCGCCTCCGCATGGCTGGCGGACAAGGCGCTCAATCGCACGGTGATCGGCATCATGTTGTGGAGCGCCGCGTCGCTGGCGCTGTTCCCGCTGATGGCGGGCAATGTCTGGACGCTGGGCCTGGTCATCTTCATGATCGGGCTGGGCGGCGGCCTTGGCACCCCGCTCCAGGCGCGGCTGATGGACGTGGCCGGTGAGGCGCAGACGCTCGCCGCCGCCTTGCACCACAGCGCCTTCAACGTCGCCAACGCGGTCGGGCCATGGCTGGGCGGCCTGTCGATCGCGGCGGGGCACGGGCTTGTATCGACCGGCTGGATCGGCAGCGGGCTGGCGCTGGGCGGACTGGCGGTTTTCCTGTTTGCCATCATGGTCGAGCGCCGGCGATCATCGCTGATCGCCGCACCCGCCGAATAAGCCGCTTCCGCCGATGGTGCTTGCCCGATAAGGCGGGACCATGAACGACCAGGCGAGAGAGACCGGGCTGCGCGAAGCAGCCATGGCGGCATTGCGACGCGGGGATGCAGCAGCGGCGCTGGCCAATTTACGCGCGATGGATGCGCCGCCGCCGATGCTGCTGGCGCAGGCGCATAACCGCACTGGCGATCTGGACGAAGAAGCGGTCGCGCTGCGGCGCATATTGGACAGCGAACCGCGCAACATCCCCGCCCTGCTGGCGATGGGGCAAAATGCGCTGCGCCGGGCGGACGAGCGCGCCGCCACGAGCTGGTTCCGCGCCGCGCTGGCGCAGGCGGCCGCGACCGGCGCCCCGCCCCCGCTCCAGCCGCCGAGCGCGCCGCCACGAGCTGGTTCCGCGCCGCGCTGGCGCAGGCGGCCGCGACCGGCGCCCCGCCCCAGCTCCAGCCGCTGCTCCAGCAGGCGCAGGCCAGCATCGCGCAATCGGCCCAGCGGTTCGAGGATCACCTGACCGCCGCCGTTGCCGACCTGCCGCCGCTGCCCCGCATCGCGCTGGCGACCGACCTGTTGCTGGGCAAGCGCGAAATCTACCTTCAGCAACCCAGCATGTTCTATTTTCCGGGCCTGCCCCAGCGCGCCTTTTACGAACGCGATGCGTTCGAATGGGTCGCGCCGATGGAGGCCATGACCGACGCCATCGTCAGTGAACTGGAAGCGGTGCGCGCACAGGAGCCGGAATTCGCGCCTTATGTCGAAACGCCGGCCGATCGACCGGCACCCAACAATCCGTTGCGCGATGACGCCCGTTGGGGAGCGCTCTATTTCTGGCGAAGCGGCGGCCCGGTGGCGGAGAATGCGGCGCGCTGCCCGACGGTGATGGCCGCTCTTACCCATGTGCCGATGCCGCAGGTGGCCGGCCGATCCCCCATTGCCCTCTGGTCGCTGCTGAAACCCGGCACCCATATCCAGCCGCATCACGGCCTGCTCAATACCCGGCTCATCTGCCACCTGCCGCTGCTGGCGCCAGCCGGTTGCGCGCTGCGCGTCGGCGCCGAAACGCGCGCCTGGACCAAGGGCGAGATGCTGTTGTTCGACGACAGCATCGAACATGAGGCCTGGAACCGCAGCGCCGAAACCCGCGTGGTGTTGTTGTTCGAAACATGGCGGCCGGAAATTGATACGGACGAGCGCGCGGCGCTGACGCGCCTGTTCCAGGCGATCGACAGCTTTGGCCCGGCACAGGTCGATACCGGCGGCTGAGCGACTGGTTGCGATCGGGCCTTTGCAGCGGCGCCATGTATCGTTAAGAGGCCGCCCAACACCATAATAGAGGATGGCCCAGGGCGCTCTTCCACCACGGATTTCGCCATGCCCTCTGTCGTGCCCCCTATTGTAACACCGGTCGCGCCCCCGGTCGCGCCCCCGACCGCACCTTTGCAGGCCCAGCCTGCCCGTCCCCACAGCCTTGCCGAAGACGGCTATGCCATCGCCATCGGCTGCGCCTTCATCGCGCTGGGGCTGATGCTGCTCAAACAGGCCAATCTGGTGACGGGCGGCATGGCGGGCATCGCCTTGCTTGTGTCCTATCTCGTCCCCTGGTCGCCCGCGACGCTGTTCATCCTGATCAACATTCCGTTTTTCCTGTTCGGCGGGCGGGCGATGGGCCTGGCCTTTGGCCTGAAGACGCTGTTTGCCAATGTCGCGATCATGGCGCTGGGCCTGATGATGCCCTGGGCGATGCAGGTCGCCAAGATCAGCCCGCTCTTTGCCGCCCTGTTCGGCGGATCGATCATCGGCTTCGGCATCCTGGCCATCGCGCGCCATGGCGCGGGCGTCGGCGGCGTGGGCGTGGTCGCGCTGATCCTGCAAAAGTCGCGCGGCTGGAATGCGGGGCGCACGCAAATGGGATGCGACATATTGATCCTGCTCGCGTCGCTCCCTGTGCTCAGTCCCGACCGGTTCGGCCTGTCAATTCTTTCGGCGGCGGCGATCAACGCGGTGCTGATCGTCAACCATCGCCCCGGCCGCTATATCGGGCATTAGAGCGCGAATTTCACCGGCCGGCAAATCCGCTAGCTCCTGCAGAGCGGATCGCCGTCCCGATCGCGCGCGCGCAGGGCGGTGGCGGCGTCATTGGCGATGCGCGGGAAGCTGACGCCTTCCAGCGAGCCGCGCCCTTCGCACAGGTCGGCGCAGGCCATGTCGACGACGCCGGGGAGCGCCACCTGGTCGCCATCATATTGGGCGACGATGATGCAGCGGTCGCCGCCCTTGAAACTGAGGATCAGCTTGTCGCCCGCCCGCCGCGCCGTCCCGCGCCCCCGACAAGCGGGCTCCTCGCCGAACACGGCTTCCAGGCCGAAGCGAAAAGCACCCTCCGTGCCGGGAATGACGCATAAAGCGTCCCGCCCGGCCTCATGGCGGTTCTGGAACAGACCGACCGGGGAGATTTTGCCGGGGTCGGCGATGGCGCCGCTCTCGATCGCGGCGCGCTCCAGCCGGGACGCAGAGGCGCCACCGCCGGGCGCGGGTGTTGCGTCGCCACCTGCCGGACTGCGCTGGCAGGCTGCCAGAAGGACGAGAAGCGCGAGGCTATTGCGCCGCATCGACCCTGCTGAGACCTTCCGGCCCGACCCGGCGGAAAAAGCAGGAGCGGGCGCCGGTGTGGCAGGTGGGACCGGCCGGCACCGCTTTCACCCAGACCGCGTCCTGATCGCAATCGATGCGAATGTCGCGGACTTGCAGCATATGGCCCGAGGTTTCGCCCTTCTTCCACAATGCCTGCCGGCTGCGGGACCAGAAATGCGCCAAGCCGGTGTCGATGGTCAGTTGCAGCGCCTGCGCATTCATATGCGCCACCATCAGCAACTCGCCGCTCGCATCATCGGTCACGACAGCCGTGATCAGGCCGTCCCGGTCATATTTTGGATTAAGGGTCAGACCCCGGTCGCGTGCATCCGTCATGGCCGCGCTATAGAGGCGATTACGCCCTCTGCGAAGCCCATGCGCAGGAAAAACGAGAGAAATGGGGCGATCGACGGGATCCGAACCCGCGACCTCCGGTACCACAAACCGGCGCTCTAACCAACTGAGCTACGATCGCCACGGGGGCCGTTGGCCCCGAGAGACAGGGCACATATGCGGCCGATCCCCCCCCGTCAAGCGGACAAATCACGCATCCGCAAATTCTGTCACCGCCCCCCGGCGGCCAGTTGCGCACGCAGATTGGCCAGCGCGGTTTCCGACAGGCGAGGCCGCTCGCGCGCGGGCTTGCCCTTGCGCAGGCGCGCACGGTCCTTTTCCGGCGGATCGACGCGCCGCACCCGCACGGCCGCATGACCCTGCGCACGGATGCCCAGTTCATCGGCCGCGCCGCGCGACAGATCGATGATGCGCCCGTGCCCGGCAAAGGGGCCACGATCATTGACCCGCACCAGGATGGTCCGTCCGGTGTCGAGCGCCGTTACCTCGACATAGCTGGGCAGCGGCAGCGTGACATGCGCGCCGGTGATCCATTTGGCACGAAAGCGTTCGCCATTGGCGGTGCGATTGCCCGATTCCGATCCATACCAACTGGCATAGCCAAGCATGTCATAAGCCGGGTCGGCGGCGGGCACATAGGTCGCCCCGCGCACCTTATAAGGCGGCCCGATGCGAACGGGCGTATCCATGACCGGGCGGAAATTCCCGCCCCCACAAGCCGCCAGCGCAAGCGCCGGGGCGGCGCACACCATCCTTGTCCATAGTGTCATGCGCCTTCCCTAGCGCATCAGGCGCAAGGGTGGGAACCGGTTTTGCGCGGACGGTGACGCGATCGCAAGAGCCTGTGGCGCGCCCGCGCCGGCTTGGTGGGCAGCATCGGCGACTGCCATCGTCCATACATCGGGATAAGCGCATACGGAAAAGGGGCGAAGACAGCCTGTCTTCACCCCTTCGCTTTCGGCATCTCGCTGATCAGGGTTCATCCCTTCACGATCAGCGTCACTCTCCTAATGCTTTCCGACCGCGACGCCGGCAATGGTCAATCAGAGCGAGCGTCCGTTGGAGCGGACGCCCTGGCCCTTAGTTGACCGAGTCCTTCAGGCCCTTGCCGGCCTTGAACTTGGGCTGGGCGGAAGCCTTGATGGTCATCGTTTCGCCGGTGCGCGGGTTGCGACCGGTCGATGCCTTGCGCTGCGAAACGGAGAAAGTGCCGAAACCCACGAGGCGCACTTCGTCGCCCTTCTTCAACGCGCCGGTGATGGCGTCGAACACGCCTTCCACTGCCTTGGTCGCGTCATTCTTGCTGAGGCCGCTGCTTTCAGCAACTGCGCTGATCAGATCCTGCTTGTTCATGCCTTGGGAACCCCCTTGTGCTGTTGGTTGTTTAGGAATCGCGGCGTAGGCGGGGCAATAAGGCGCGGTTTCCTGCGCCTGTCAAAGAGAAAGCGACGAAGACCCCCGGTTTGTCCAAATTTTGCGGCCTGTCGCACAATATGGAGCAAAGTCGAGGAGTTCCGCCATTTGTTTCACTTTGGTGACATTTAGTGCCGCCAGGTGGGATCGCTATCACGTCCCGCCAAGTTGGATGGTTGTGCCGCGAGGTCATCTTCTTCCGTCCAGGCGATCGCCTCGGGCACCGAGAGGAGCGCCCGGGCCAGAACCTCATCGACGTGGGACACGGGAATGATGTCCAGCCCCTCGCGAATGTTGGATGGAATTTCCGCTAGGTCTTTCTCATTTTCCTGCGGGATGAGCACCGTCTTGATGCCACCGCGCAATGCCGCCAGCAGCTTCTCCTTGAGGCCGCCGATCGGCAGCACCCGGCCGCGCAAAGTCACCTCTCCGGTCATCGCCACATCCTTATGGACAGGAATGCCGGTGAGGGTCGACACGATGGTCGTGACCATGCCGATGCCGGCCGAAGGCCCATCCTTGGGCACCGCGCCTTCGGGCAGATGGATATGGATGTCCTTGCGATTGAACACGCTCGGCTTGATGCCATAGCCCGGTGAGCGCGCCTTCACATAGGAGAAGGCGGCCTGAACCGATTCGTTCATCACTTCACCGAGCTTGCCGGTGGTCTTGATCGCGCCCTTGCCAGGCACGGTGACCGCTTCGATGGTGAGCAGTTCCCCACCCACTTCGGTCCAGGCAAGGCCGGTCACGGCGCCGATCTGATGCTCTTCTTCACCCACGCCATGGCGGAATTTCCGCACGCCGGCATAGTCGGCCAGATTGTCAGGCGTGATGACGATCTTGTCATATTCGCCTTCCAAAATCTTGCGCAGGGCCTTGCGCGCCAGACGCGCCATCTCACGCTCCAGCGTGCGGACCCCGGCTTCGCGCGTATAGTAGCGGATCAAATCGCGGATCGCTGGCTGGGTGACTTCCACCTCGCCATCCTTGAGGCCATGCGCGTCGATCTGCTTGGGCAACAGATGCCGCTCCGCGATCTCGACCTTCTCATCCTCCGTATAGCCTTCGAGTCGGATGATCTCCATGCGGTCGAGCAAAGGTTGCGGCAAATTCAACGAGTTGGCGGTCGTCACGAACATGATGTCTGAAAGATCGACGTCGATCTCCAGATAATGGTCCTGGAATTTGCTGTTCTGTTCGGGGTCCAGCACCTCCAGCAGCGCCGAAGCCGGGTCGCCGCGGAAATCCTGGCCGAGCTTGTCAATCTCATCGAGCAGGAAGAGCGGGTTCATCGTGCCCGCTTTTTTGAGGTTCGACACGATCTTGCCCGGCAGCGAGCCGATATAGGTCCGCCGGTGGCCGCGTATCTCCGCCTCGTCGCGCACGCCGCCCAGCGACTGGCGCACGAATTCGCGGCCGGTCGCCTTCGCGATGCTGCGGCCAAGCGATGTCTTGCCGACACCCGGCGGGCCGACGAGGCACAGGATCGGCCCTTTCAGCTTGTTGGTGCGCGCCTGCACGGCCAGATATTCGATGATCCGGTCCTTGACCTTCTCCAGCGCGAAATGATCCTCATCCAGAATCCCCTGCGCTTTTTTGAGGTCGGTCTTGACCTTGCCCTTCTTGCCCCAGGGCAGGCCCAGCAGCACGTCGAGATAGTTGCGCACCACCGTCGCTTCGGCCGACATGGGCTGCATCGCCTTGAGCTTCTTCAACTCGGCGGTCGCCTTGGCGCGGGCTTCCTTGCTAAGCTTGGTCTTGGCGATCTTCTCGGTCAGTTCGGCAAGTTCATCGCCTTCCTCACCCTCGCCATTGCCCAGTTCGCGCTGGATCGCCTTCAATTGCTCGTTGAGATAATATTCGCGCTGGGTCTTTTCCATCTGGCGCTTCACGCGGCCGCGAATCTTCTTTTCGACCTGGAGCACGCCCAGTTCGCCTTCCATGAAGGCGAAGACCATTTCCAGCCGCTTGACCGGATCGGCTTCGACCAGCAGCGACTGCTTGTCGGACACCTTCACGTTGATGTTGGCCGCGACGGCGTCGGCCAGACGGCCGGCATCCTCGATCTCGCGCAGCTGAACCGGCGTTTCGGCCGGCAGCTTCTTGTTGAGCTTGGCGTAATTTTCGAACTGTTCGGCAACCGAGCGCATCAACGCGGCGGCTTCCGGTCCTTCGGCGACGACTTCATCCACGGCCGATATTTCGGCGGTCAGATAGGTGTCGGTCGTCTCCATCGCGCTGAGCTGCGCGCGATGCTTTCCTTCGACCAGAACCCGCACGGTCCCGTCAGGCAGCTTGAGCAGTTGCAGCACGACGGCCACGACGCCGGTGTCGTAAAGCGACTCCCGGCCCGGATCATCCTCCGCCGGGTCGAGCTGCGAAACGAGGAAGATTTCCTTGTCGCCTTCCATCGCGGCCTCAAGGGCGGCGACGCTCTTGTCACGCCCGACGAAGAGCGGAACGATCATCTGCGGGAAAACGACGATGTCGCGCAACGGCAGAAGGGGGTAATGCGTAGTCATTCAGTCTCCGGGGCCATGGCTGCGGCCCATCCATGCGGTTCATCGCCTTTATGGGGATGCCCACCGCGTCAATCAATCTGCACTTGTCATAACAGGGCAACAATGAACCGGCGGTGATCGCACCCGCGCCGCGCCCGATCAGAAAGGCAGCTTGAAACCGGGGGGCAGCGGCAAGCCGGCGGTCATCTTGCCCATTTCGGCATTGCTGACCTCATCGGCCTTTTTGCGCGCATCATTGAAAGCGGCGGTGACCAGGTCTTCCAGCATCTGCTTTTCCGACGGCGCCAGCAGGCTGTCATCAATCGACACGCCGACGATCCGCCCCTTGGCCGAAGCCCGCACCTTGACCAGGCCGCCGCCTGCCGAACCCTCGACCTCCAGCTTGTCGAGATTGTCCTGCGCCCGTTGCAATTCTTCCTGAACACGGCTCGCCATGCCCAGGATTTCATTCAGGTCTTTCATCTGTCACGCACTCCATTGTTCGAGCCGGTCGTCAAGCTCGGCATCGGGGAAGGCCGCCATCGCCGCCTTGACCACCGGGGTTTCCAAAATCTGCGCGCGGGCGTCGGCCGCCCTGCGCTGTTCCTGCTCCAGCAGCGTGGGTTCGCCGGGTGCGTCGCTCTGCGCCACCTGCCATGCCGTCCCCGTCAACTCGCGCAGCGCGGGCAGCAGCCGGGAGGCAAAGTCCGCGGGCAACTGCGGCGTCGGACGATAATCGAACTGCGGCGGCGCATACCGCACGACACCCACGCAATCGTGCAGTTCCTGCGCCAACTGCCCCTTGCCGCGCTGCCAGAAAGCCTCGATCAGATCGGCGAAGGTTGCGGGCAACTGCGCGGACGGCGGGGACGTCGCCGCGGGGGCGCCCGGCCCGGCCCCAACCCCAGCCCCAGCCCCGCCGGGCGCCGCGACCGGCCCGCCATCGCGCAGCATCCGCGCAATCTCACCGGGATCGGGCATGGTAGCCGCGTGCATGACGCGCAGCAGCGCCATCTCGCAACTTTCGATCGGCAGGACGGCGCTCGCCACCTCATCATGCCCCTTGAGCAGCAATTGCCAAAGGCGATGCAGCGGCGCGAAGCCCAGTTGCGCCGCCCAGTCGGCCAGCGCCTCACGCTCCTCGGCCGACTGGCCGGGGTTGGCAATATCGCGCCCGGCCTTCACCAGCGTCACGGCATGGACCAGTTCCATCAGCCCGCGCATCAGCGCCAGCGGCTCGACCCCCAGCGCATAATGATCGCGCACCGCGCCCAGCAGGGCGCTGGTCTCTCCCTCCAGCAGCAGGCCGAGCAGCCGGCGCACCGATCCGCGATCGGACAGACCCAGCATGTCGCGCACCTGCGCGGCGGTGACGAGGGGCGCGCCCTCCCCCATTTCCGCATGGGCGATCGCCTGGTCCAGGATCGAAAGCCCGTCGCGCGCCGAGCCTTCGGCCGCCTGCGCGATGAGGGTCAGCGCCTCCGGCTCCGCCGCGACATTTTCCGCCTCCACCACATGGGCGAAATGCGCGCCGAGCAGTTCCGCTGGAATGCGCCGCAGGTCGAAACGCTGGCAGCGCGCGAGGATGGTGACGGGCACCTTGTTGATTTCCGTCGTGGCCAGGATGAACTTCACATGTTCGGGCGGCTCTTCCAACGTCTTCAACAGGGCGTTGAAGGCGTTTTTGGACAGCATATGCACTTCGTCGATGATATAGACTTTGTAGCGCGCCGAAAACGCGCCCTTCCCCGCTATATCGATGATCGCCCGAATATCGTCGACGCCGGTGTGACTGGCGGCGTCCATTTCGATGACGTCCATGTGGCGACCCTCCGCGATACCCCGGCAGGGATCGCACACGCCGCACGGATCGATCGTCGGACCACCCTTTCCATCAGGGCCTTCGCAGTTGAGCGCCTTGGCAATGAGGCGGGCCGTCGATGTCTTGCCGACCCCCCTGACCCCCGTCATGATGAAGGCGTGCGCCAGCCGCCCGCGCCGGATCGCATTGCCCAGCGTCTGCACCATCGCATCCTGCCCGATCAGTTCGCTGAAGCTGCGCGGACGATATTTGCGCGCGAGGACGCGGTAGGGCTGCGGTGAATCGGACATTGGCCTGTCCTAACCGTTCGGGCCGGCATTGTCGAAGCCGGATGAAGAATGGAGGGTGGGAGCCGGGACGACCCGCGGCGGAATCACTGTGGCTGCTTCCGTCAGGACCTGACCAGGTTCGCGACGGCCTCGTCCGCCCGACTCCCGATCGGGCATATGGCGAAGTGACGCCGGGATAGCAAGAGGGCGCATATTGCGGAGGCCGCGCTACATCATCAACGCACCCTCGCGAACGATCCTAGCGATCAGATGCGGTGGCTTCGTCGGCGGCGAAGAAATGCTGGATGACGTCACGCGCCAGGCGGACCGGGCGCAATGTGCTCGCATCGACGCAGCACCAGCTCGACTTGACCTCGGCCAGGACTTCCTCACCCCGACGGATGATGGTTTCATAGAAGGCGCGCGCGCCCTGCACTTTTTCCAGCAGGACCGTCGCGATCACCTCATCATTAAGGAAAGTCGGGTTGCGGTAGGTGATTTCGTGCTTGAGCGCGACCCAGAGATGCTCGGCGACCGCTTCGGCCGGCGCAAGCGCCCTCCAATGGTCGAGCACGGCGCTCTGCACCCATTTGAGATAGCTGGCATTGTTGACATGACCCATGAAGTCGATGTCGTCCGGCTCGATGCCGACGGGATAGAGATGGGGAATCGCGTTACTCACAATGATGTAAATATCATCCCTGCACGCGGGCAGATAGGGGGTTTGCGGTCATGGACGCAATTTTGGCCCTGGCCGATGCCTATCGGGCGGCCTGGCCCCCCGCATTTTCATCCCATTAGGCGACACGCCCACCTTTTGAGTTGAAAGGAGGATTATCCTTGCTGCACCGCAGCGTTAAACATTGACTTGATCGCACATTGGTTCATTCTGTGTCGCAAGCGTAATCAACAATTTGGGTGGGATTTATAATGGCGATTAGCAAGGACGCGGCGGCGCAAGCGGCGGCACAATTGACCCAGGCCTGGGCCATCCGATCCGGCGTCAAGAAGCCCGATCCCAAAAAGCCGATCGAAGATCAGGTAATTACCATATACAATCGCTTTCTTGCCGCAGTGCAACAATCGGACTAGCCGACAGAGGAGGGGGGACGGCAGTCGCCGATCCTTTCGCCTGCTTCGCAACGGACCTGGTGATTCGGATCAATTTTGGATGGTCCCGTCCCGATGACGAAGGGCAGGTCACACGGCCTGCCCTTCGCTCGATCCGCCTAGAAGCGCCAGCCGACGCTGGCCACCACTTGATGGCGGTCGGTGTCGATGTCGAAATCGCTGCTGGTCCCGCCGTCCATATAGTCGATATGGGCGTCGGTATAATTGGAATAGCGATATTCGAGTTTCGCGAAGGTGTTCGTGTTGATCGCGCGTTCAACGCCGGCACCGACTCGCCAGCCATCCAGCTTGAATGAGGTGTCGGTCGTGTCGTTCGTATTGCCGGCCAGCACGTTGAGCTTGCTGTTCGTGTAGCCGCCCTTCACATAGACGAGGGTTTGAGGGTTGGCGAGAATACCGGCGCGCGCGCCGATATAGAGATCCCGGCCCTGGCTGACCCGGCCGAAACCGAACTGGTCCGTCAGGTCGTAGCGATCGCTCTTGGCCGTGGAATCCGTCCATTCGCCTTCAACGCCCACGACGGCGCTGCCGAGATTAACGTCATAACCAGCGCCAATGCCGTAGAGCAGGCCGTCGATCGACTGGTCGTCGCGACCATCATCATTGTCGATATCGCTGCCGGCGCCGACATGGTCATAGCCCAAGATCGCTTCGACCCTCGGCCCGGTGAAAGTCGGGCCGACATCCTGCGCGAGCGCTGGGGTGGCGACGGTTGCGCCGGCCAGAAGAGTTGCGACCATCAACTTACGCATAACAGATACTCCATTCGTCATTCGTTTCCCCTGCCGGGGACGTGACGCTGAAGCCGGAGCCAAGCCGTTAGTTTCATGAACGGGAGATAAACGCTTGATTATGTAGCATTAATGCCACGAAATTCGCTCAATTCGTCGCGTCGCCGTGCGGAGGAAGCGACCAAGCGAAAAGCCATCCCCTCAACATTCCACAACATTGACGGCCAGGCCACCGAGCGAGGTTTCCTTGTAACGGCTCGCCATATCCTCGCCGGTCTGGCGCATGGTTTCGATCACCGCGTCCAGGCTGACGATATGCCGGCCGTCGCCCTGAAGCGCGAGATAGGCTGCGTTGATCGCCTTGACCGCGCCCATGGTGTTGCGTTCGATGCAGGGTATCTGGACGAGACCGCCAATCGGATCGCAGGTGAGGCCCAGATTATGCTCCATGCCGATTTCGGCGGCATTTTCGATCTGGGGATTGGTGCCGCCCAGCACCGCGGCAAGGCCCGCCGC
>NZ_AYOY01000145.1 GCF_000508185.1 Sphingobium sp. C100
GGGCCGGACTATCGGCCGCCCGCCACCCCGACCAGCGCCGCCACCCCCTTCATCGGGGCGGCGAGCCCGGCGGTCGCCCAAAGCCCCGCCGACGATCGTTGGTGGCGGCTCTACAGCGATCCGCTGCTCGACGGCCTGGTGCGCGACGCGCTGGCGGCCAACACAGACATCCGCGTCGCCGTCGCCCGGCTGGAGCGCGCCCGCGCCCAGTTGCGCGGCGCCCGATCGGACCGGCTGCCCAGCACCACGCTCAGCGGATCGCCAACCTATGGCCGCGCCAGCCAGGCCCAGACGCTGCCCGGCTTCGACCGGGAAAACTGGACCATCGATATGGGGCTGGACGTCGCCTATGAGGTCGATCTGTTCGGCCGGGTGAAGCGCGGGGTCGAAGCCGCGCGGGGCGACGCCGGCGCGGCGGCGGCGGATGCCGACGCGGTTCGGGTCGCGGTCGTCGCCGACACGGTGCGCGCCTATGTCGACGCCACCGCTTCGGCCGAGCGCATCGCCGTGGCGCAACGGACGGTCGACCTGCTCGACAAGTCGCTGCGCATCACCCAGGCGCGCTTCGACGTCGGCCGGTCCGACCGGCTCGACGTGATCCGCGTCACGTCATTGCGCGACCAGCAGCAGGCGCAGATTCCCGCGCTGCTGGCGGATCGCAACGCCGCGCTGTTCCGCCTCGCCACCCTGACTGGCCGCACGCCGCAGGATTTGCCCGAAACCGTGCGGGCAGCGCATGAGACGCCGGACCTGAACCAGCCCATCCCGGTCGGCGACGGCCGCGCCCTGCTCGCCCGACGCCCCGACGTGCGCGCGGCGGAACGGCGACTGGCGGCCGACACGGCGCGGATCGGCGTGGCGACGGCGGACCTTTATCCCCGCATCACGCTGGGCGGGTCGATCGGCACGACGGCGGTGGGCGGCGGCAATCTGTTCGGCGGGGGACCGCTCAACTGGCTGCTGGGGCCGCTCATCAACTGGGCCTTCCCCAACCAGGAAGCGAACCGCGCCAGGATCGCCGTCGCACGGGCCGATGGCGACGCGGCGCTCGCCAGCTTCGATGGCACCGTGCTGCGCGCGCTGGAGGAGACGGAAACGGCGCTCTCCACCTATGCCAATGCGCTTCAACGTCGCGCCGCGCTCCAGACCGCGCGGGACGAAGCGGCGCGCGCCGCCCGCATCAGCACCGCGCGCCAGCGTGAAGGGCAGATTGATTTCCTGGTCGTGCTGGACGCGCTGCGCACCCAGGCGGCGGCCGAGGCAGACCTTGCCGGCGCCGACCGCGCGGTGGCGTTCGCGCAGGTCGATCTGTTCCGCGCGCTGGGCGGCGGCTGGACGACGACCTGACGTTCCGGGGGAGGCGAGGCCGCACGGCCAACGCCTCCCCCGGTTGGATCAGCCGGGGAAATTACCGGCAAAGGCGAAGGATTCGATCGGATTGCGACCGCTCGGCGCTTCGCGCGCCTGCAACATTTCGGGCAGCATCGCCTTGTCGCCCTGCCGCCCGATCGCAACTCCCGCCTCGAAGTGAAAGCGGTCGGGCACCGCCAGTTCGGTCCGCGCCCGGTCGAAATCGACCCCGACCATGCCATGGCTATGATAGCCCATGCGTGTCGCCTGCAACGCCAGCGTCATCCACGCCGCACCCGCATCGAAGCTGTGGCTGTGCGCCGGCTTGAATTCCTGCGAACCGGGCGCAGCGATCAGCGTGTCGGACAGAATGAACATCAGCACCGACGCATTTTGCGCCCAGCCCTGGTTGCCCGGCACCAGCAGGTCGAGAAAGCGGCTCCAGTCAGCACCGTCGCGCCGCGCGTAGAGAAAGCGCCAGGGCTGATAATTGAACGCCGACGGCGCCCAGCGTGCCGCATCCAGCATCGTGTCGAGATCTTCCTGCGGCATCACCGAGGAATCGAAGGCGCGGGGCGACCAGCGCTCCAGGAACAGGGGATCGACGGCGCGTGTGACGGCGCGGGGGTTTGTAGCCATGATATTCCTCGCAAGGGTGGACCCGGCGCTTCATGCACCGCGGTTCATCCGCTGCGAAGATCAAAAAAAAGCAACGCTTCGTTTAGTCGGGCTTTATTGGGCAGGATCGCCTAACGGGCGCCTTCGCACGCCACGATACGCGGCGCATCCTCTTCACAGGATCGGTCGTCGCCAGCCTGTTCCAGCAGGATGATAGCGGGTTCGCGGAACATCGCCTGTGTCAGGCGGCTCCACCAGGACGCATTTTGCGTCTCGTCCAGTTGTGATTCGTTCATGGCTCTCCTTCTCGCCGACTCGTGCAGCTTACTATCAATATGATAGACAATCGGCGCCCAAGCAATGCTCGACCCGCCGACAGAAATGCTTGGGACGATGGGCCGGGCGACTGGAGCATGGGGCGATCCTGTTTTAGGAAGGGACCGCCTATCCCCATGCCCCCTCCCGTCAAGGTGCCGCCATGCCCGTTTCCCGCCCTTTCCGCTTCGCTCCATCGTGCCGGCGCCAGCGCGGATGACCGCCGGGCCGCTGGTGGCCGGCGTGGAGCTGGGCGGGACGAAGGTCGTCGTGCTGCGCGCGCGGGGACGGGACATTGTGGACCGGGTCACGATCCCGACGACGACGCCCGGCGACACATTGGGACAGGCGCGTCAACTTCTGGCCGGATGGCAGGCGGACCATGGCTTCGCCGCGCTGGGCATCGCCTCCTTCGGACCGCTGCGGCTCGACCGGGCGGCAACGGATTTCGGCCATATGCTGCCCACGCCAAAGCCGCATTGGACCGGCGCGGACATTTGGGGGGCGCTGACCGCCGCCCTCGCCTGTCCGGCGGCGATCGACACCGACGTCAATGGCGCGGCCCTGGCGGAGGCGCGCTGGGGCGCGGGCGCGCAGGGTCATTCCGACTGCCTTTGCTATCTCACCATCGGCACGGGCCTTGGCGGCGGCTTCGCCATTCATGGGCGACCGCTTCATGGCGCGATGCACCCGGAGCTGGGCCATATATTGGTGCGCCGTGCGCCGGACGACCCCTTTGCGGGCGCCTGCCGTTTTCATGGCGACTGTATCGAAGGGCTGGTCAGCGGTCCCGCCCTGGCGGCACGCTTCGGTGTGGCGGGGGACGCGATCGCCGCGGACGATCCACGGTGGGATCATGTCGCCCACGACATCGCGCAGCTTGTCGGCACGATCCTGCTCACCACCGCCGCGCGGCAGGTACTGATCGGCGGGGGCGTCGGCATGGGCCGGGCCGGGCTGCTAGACCGGGTTCGCGACCGGGTGCTGGCGCAGCTCAACGGCTATTTGCCCTTCGTCACTGCTGAAACGATCGCGCAGATCGTCCGTCCGCCTGCACTGAGGGACCAGGCGGGACCGCTGGGTGCGGTGGCGCTGGCGCTGGATGCGCTGGAGCATGACCCCTGCTGAGCCACCGACGCGATAAGTGGAGCGGAGGGGAAAATCGACCCGGACAACCCCGCGGCGCGTGCAGTTCGCCAAAGGGCTGTCCGGGCGCAACATCGTCTACTTTGGAGAGGTATGACAACGTTGTCGCCGATCCCTAGGGCTTTTCCCCGGATGATGCAACCGCCTTCATGCCGCCATGCGAAAAAGGGGCGGATGGCCGGCATCGCCAACGCATCCGCCCCTCCATCCGTCACGCGATCGCGCGATCAACCCGCAAAGAGATGCGTCGGCAATCCTTGCGCGCCGCTTTCAACCTCGAAGAAACCGCCGTCAAACTCGGTCGGATCGTCCAGCCCCACAGTGGCGGAGCTGACGAACATGCGGTCAAGGCCGGGACCGCCGAAGCAGATATTGGTCACCTGCCGCGCAGGCATGACGATCGCCCGGTCCAGCGTCCCGTCGGGCGTGAAGCGGCTGATCCGGCTGCCGCCCCAATGGGCGACCCACAGATGATTGTCAGCGTCCACCGTCATGCCGTCGGGATAGCCGTCTTCCTCCGCAAAGCGGATGAACACAGTGCGATCGCGGACATTGCCGTCGGCGTCGCGGGCGAAGCGGTAGAGGGTTCGCCGCGCCGTGTCGCTATGGTAGAGCCAGTTGCCGCAGGCCGAAAAAGCAGGGCCGTTCGGCACGCGATAACCGGTGTCGACCGCATCCCATGTCAGGTCCGGCGCCAATCGGTAAAGCGCGCCGACATCCTGTTCCTCGGCCATGTCCATGGTGCCGCACCAGATATGGCCATGGGCATCGACCTTGCCATCATTCATCCGGCTGCCGGGCAGATGCGGTTCGGGATCGCCGATCGGCGTGATCGCCAGCGGGTCCAGGGCCAGGGACTTGAACCCGCTCTGGAAGCCGCCGATGAAGCCGCCCCGCGCCCGCTCCGCGACCCAGCCCAGCGGCTCGGGCATCGCCCAGCGCTCAACCGCGCCGTCGCCAAGCGACAGGCGGTTGAGCGCGGGCGCCAGGATATCAACCCAATAGACGGCATTGTCCCGCGCCGACCACAGCGTTCCTTCGCCCAGCCGGTCCGCGCCGTCGCGCGGGATCATCCGCCAATCGGGCATCAGCGCTTCACCGACAGACGATAGATCATCTGATGGTGATAGGGCTTGCCCGGATCGACGCGCGCCGACAGGAAATTGTCGTGATTGGGCGAGTCGGGGAATTTCTGCGGCTCCAGCGCGATGCCGTCGCCCATGCGGTAGAGATGCCCGCTTTTGCCGATGAACGTGCCGTCCAGGAAATTACCGGTGTAGAATTGCACGCCCGGTTCGGTCGTCAGCACTTCGAGCACGCGACCCGACGCCGGGTCTTCCAGCCGCGCCGCCAGTTCCGGTGCCTTGGTCAGCCCCTTGTCCAGCGCCATATTATGGTCATAGCCGCGCCCATAGACGATCTGCTGGTCGCGCCCGTCGCGAATGCCGTCGGCCACCCGGCGGGGGGCGCGGAAATCGAACACGCTGCCCTCGACCGGCTTGAGTTCGCCCGTCGGGATCAGATTGGCGTCGACGGGCGTATAGGCCTTCGCCGGGATCGTCAGCATATGGCCCAGCGCGCCGTCGGGCGATCCTTCACCCTGAAGATTGAAGATGGCGTGGTTGGTCATGTTGACGATGGTCGGCTTGTCGGTCTTCGCGTCGAAGGCGATGCCCAGATTGCCGCTCTCGTCCAGCGTGTAGGTGACGGTCACGTCCAGCTTGCCGGGATAGCCCGAATCGCCGTCCGGGCTGGTCAGCGCCAGCACCGCCTTCGCCGTTGGCCCGCTTTTCAGCGACACGACCTTCCAGACCTGCTTGTCGAAGCCCTTGCCGCCGCCATGCAGCGAATTGACGTCATTGTCGTTGACCGGCAGCTGAAAGGCCTTGCCGTCGAGCGTGAATTTACCGGCGGCGATGCGGTTGGCATAGCGGCCCACGGTCACGCCGAAATAATTGGGATGGTCGACATAATCCTTGACGTCGTCATAGCCCAGCAGGACGTCGGCGACCTGCCCGTCCCTGCCCGGCGCCATCAGCGACTGGAGCGTTGCGCCATAGGTCAGGATCTTTGCCGACACCCCTTGGCCATTGGTCAGGGTCAGCGTTTCGAGCGCCGTCCCGTCGGCCAGATTGCCCGCCGGCGCGCGGCTGGCGTCCGCCGCCATCGCCGAACCGCTTGCGAGCGTGAGGGCCAGCCCGTATGACAACGCTGTTTTAAAATCGACGACCTTCCGCATTGGACTTCCTCCCGATGACGCACGCCCATTGACGGGCCGTTGTCGGGGATATACTCCGACAAAATCGGCGTGCGCAACCCTTGATCGGTCGCTCGCTTAATGGAACTGCACTGGAGAAGGATGAATGGCAGGACCGATCTCGTCTGGCGCTGCGCCAGTCGCAACGCATAACCCCGGCACGCGCTACGGCCCCGCGCTCGCGCTGCTCGCCAGCCTCTTCTTCATGTGGGGCTTCATCACCGTCATCAACAACACGTTGCTGCCCCATCTGCGCAGCGTGTTCGACCTCAGCTACACCCAGACGACGCTGATCGAATCGGTGTGGTTCATCGCCTATTTCTTCGCATCCATCCCCTCGGCCAAGCTGATCGAGCGGGTCGGCTACCAGAAATCGATGGTGATCGGCCTGCTCATCATGGCGGCGGGCGCGCTGGGCATGACGCTGGCGGCGTCCATCCCCTCCTATGGCGTGACCCTGGTCATGCTGTTCATCATCGCCAGCGGCATCACCCTGCTCCAGGTTGCGGCCAACCCCTATGTCGCGGTCGTCGGCAAGCCCGAAACCGCTTCCTCGCGGCTCAACCTGGTCCAGGCGATGAATTCGGCGGGCACGATGCTGGCGCCCATGTTCGGCGCCTATCTGATCCTTGGCCGGTCGAAGGGCGGCACGGCGCAGGGCGAGATCGTCCTGACGCAGGCCGAACGGATGGCCGACGCGCAGTCGGTGATCCTGCCCTATGTGCTGGTCGCCATTGTGTTGGCCGTGCTGGCCGTGGTCATCGCGCGCTTCCCGCTGCCCGCCATGGGCAATGCGACGCAGCGCCACAACAAGGAAGAGCGCAAGAAACATTCGCTCTGGAACCATCGCAACCTGGTGTTCGGCATCCCGGCGATCTTCATCTACCTGATCGCGGAAATCGGCGTCGCCAACCTGTTCGTCAATTTCGTCAGCCAGCCGCAGATCGCCAACCTCACCCATGAGCAGGCGGGCAATTACCTGACCTTCCTGTGGGGCGGGATGATGGTCGGCCGCTTTGCAGGGTCTGCGATCATGCAGCGGTTCGATGCGGGCCATGTGCTGGCCGCCTTCTCGATCGGCGCGTTCATCGTGATGCTGGTGACGGTCTTCACGACCGGGCCGGTCGCCATGTGGTCGCTGATCCTGGTGGGCCTGTTCCACTCGATCATGTTCCCGACCATCTTCACCCTGGGCATCAAGGGGCTGGGGCCGCTGACCGAGGAAGGATCGGGCCTGCTCATCATGGCGATCGCCGGTGGCGCGCTGGTGGTGGTGCAGGGCTGGATGGCCGACATGTACGGTCTCCAGACCAGCTTCCTGTTGACTGCGGCCTGCGAACTCTACGTCCTCTTCTATGCGCTGTGGGGGTCCAAGCCCACCCACGCGCTGCCCGATCAGCAGATCGCGCAATAACGAGCCGGGGTCGCACTCGGACGGCAAAAGGGCCGGAGCGAATTTGTCCGCTCCGGCCCTTTTTGTTTGCTCGCAATGGCCCCGCCCCCAGGCGTGGAGCGGAGCGGATCAGCGCGCCATCGCGCTCGCCGTATCCTCCAGCGCCAGATCGACCAACATCCCCATCGCCTCCGCCGCCGCCGCCGGATCGCCCGCGACGATCGCGTCATAGACGCGGACATGGTCGGGAATGGGGTTGCGCGGCAGGGCGCGGGCGCGCTGCTTATATTGAGTCGTCCAGTTGACCGCCGCGCCGATGCTGGCGGTCAGCACCAGCAGCGCGTCATTGCGGGTCGCGTTCAATATAGCATTGTGAAAATCGCGGTCCGCCGCGCGCCCGGCTTCGGTCGCCAGCGTGTGGCGGCGCATCGCAGCCAGCGCGTCCTTCATGATCTTGATGTCGTCCTTGTCGCGCCGCTGCGCCGCCAGCCGCGCGGCCGCCGGCTCGACAATGGCGCGCAGTTCGAACAGGTCGCGCACGAACTGGATGTCCGGCTCGCCGGCAAAGGCCCAGGCCAGCACATCGGGGTCGAGCAGGTTCCAGCGATTGCGCGGCAGCACGCGCGTGCCCGCCTTGGGCCGGCTTTCGACCAGCCCCTTGGCGGTCAGCACCTGGATCGCCTCACGATAGGCGCTGCGCGACACTTCCAGTTCCTCGGCAAAGGCCACTTCGCCCGACAGCGTGTCGCCGGGCTGATATTGCCCCGACAAGATCGCCGTGCCCAGCTTGTGCGCGATGGCGCCATGCAGCCGTCGTCCCGGCCCCCTCGCCGCTCGGCCGTTGCCGCCTTTTTCCGTCTCATCCGTTCGCAAAGACGGATTTTCCTTCACCATTCGGGCTCCTCCCACCTCCATCCTATGAGGCATGTTTTAGCGTAGAATACAATCATTGCCTTTACCATCACCCTGTAATATGTCGGAGTAATTGGGAATCATCGTCGCGCCGGCACCGCCCGACGCGGCGCTTTGCTTTTTGTCGAGGAACCAGCGCCGACAGGGCGTGCGGGAGGAGAGTTTTCATGACATTGCGTCTGTTGCAGCACCGTTCGGACTCCGGCGAACGGGCGGTCATCGCCGCGCAGGGCGACGCGGCCCATTTCGTGCCGGGTTTCGCGACTATCCGCGCGCTGGCGCTGCACGCAATCGCGCAAGGGGTCAGCCTGACCGCCGCCGTCGAGGCCGCCGGCCGGGGCGATGCCATCGACATCGCCGCCGAATTTGAAGCCAACCGCCTGCTCACCCCGATCGACCATGACGATGACGCGCATATCCAACTGACCGGCACCGGCCTCACCCATCTCGGTTCGGCCGAGGGTCGCGACAAGATGCATCGCGAAGCCGCCGCCGCCGAAAAGCAGACCGATTCGATGCGCATGTTCCTGGAAGGGCTGGAAGGCGGCAAGCCTGTCGCCGGCGCGGTCGGCCAGCAGCCCGAATGGTTCTACAAGGGCGACGGCTCGCAACTGGTCGGCCCGACCGATCCGCTCGTCATGCCCGCCTTCGCCCAGGATGGCGGCGAGGAACCGGAACTGGCCGGCATCTACCTGATCGGCGAGGATGGCACCCCTTATCGCCTCGGCCTCGCGCTCGCCAACGAGTTCAGCGACCATGTCACCGAACGTCATAATTATCTCTGGCTCGCCCACAGCAAGCTGCGCCAGGCCGCCCTCGGCCCCGAATTGCTGGTCGGCGCGCCGCCCGAACATATCGAAGGCGCCAGCCGCATCCTGCGCGACGGCGACGTGATCTGGGAAAAGCCGTTCCTGTCGGGCGAAGGCAATATGTCGCACAGCTTCGCCAATCTGGAACATCATCATTTCAAATATGACCTGTTCCGCCGCCCCGGCGACGTCCATGTCCATTTCTTCGGCACCGCCACTCTGTCCTTCAGCGACGGGGTGCAGACGCAGGAAGGCGACATGTTCGAAATCCTCGCCGCGCCCTTCACCCTGCCGGTGCGTAACCCGTTGAAGCGCGCCGAAGCCGTCCAGGTTGCCGTCAAGACGCTCTGAACCCGATGGATCCGATCCGTATCGCGATCGTCGGCATCGGCAAGATCGCGCGCGACCAGCATGTCCCGGCGATCCGGGGCAATGGCGCCTTCAGCCTGGCGGCGACCGTCAGCCCGCATGATGCGGGCATCGACGGCGTGCCGCATCATGCCAGCCTGGACGAACTGCTGATGCAGGGGCCGGCGGTGGACGCCGTCGCGCTCTGCACCCCGCCGCAGGTCCGCTACGATCTGGCCGCGCAGGCGCTGAGCCGGGGCGCCCATGTCTTCCTCGAAAAGCCGCCCGGCGCCACGCTGGCCGAAGTGGAAGCGCTCAAGAGCCAGGCGGACAAGGTCGGCGCGACCCTGTTCGCCGCCTGGCACAGCCGCTTCGCCGCCGGCGTCGCGCCAGCCCGCGCCTGGCTGGCCGAACGGAAGATAGAGAAGGTATCGATCATCTGGCGCGAGGATGTGCGCGTCTGGCATCCGGGGCAAGCGTGGATCTGGCAGCCCGGCGGACTGGGCGTGTTCGATCCCGGCATCAACGCGCTGTCGATCGTCACCCATATCCTGCCGCGCCCCTTCTTCCTGAAGGAGGCGACCCTGGTGCTGCCGGCAAACCGCGCCGCGCCGATCGCCGCCGACCTCGCCTTTCGCGACACGGCGGGCGCGCCGATCCATATGGACCTCGACTGGCGCCAGACCGGGCCGCAAAGCTGGGACATCATCGTCGAAACCGACGCCGGCCCCTTGAAACTGACCCAGGGCGGCGCCGTGCTGACCCTGCCCAGCGGGACGGAACATGGCGAGGATATCGAATATGCCGGGCTCTACAGCCGTTTCGCCACGCTGATCCGGGGCGGCCGCAGCGACGTCGACACCGCCCCGCTGCGGCTGGTGGCCGACGCCTTCCTGCGCGGGCGACGCGAGGCCACCGACCCATTTCACGACTAAGTTTTCAACAGGAGAGGACGGACATGATCAAGACATTGCGCCGCACTACCGCCGCGCTGCTGCTCTGCGCCAGCGCGCTGACATGGCAGACGGCCAGCGCGGATACGGACGGCACACCAACCAGCGCGACCATCCACGCCGACACGCCCGGCCCGGTGTATGACAAGCGCATCTTCACCCAGTTCGCCGAACATCTGGGCAATGGCATCTATGGCGGCCTGTGGGTCGGCAACGACAAGTCGATCCCCAACACCAACGGCTTTCGCAACGACGTGATCGCCGCGCTGCGCAACCTGTCGGTGCCGGTCATCCGCTGGCCCGGCGGCTGCTTCGCCGACGAATATCATTGGCGCGAAGGGATCGGCCCCCAGAACAAGCGCCCGGTCAAGATCAACACCCATTGGGGCGGCGTGACCGAGCCGAACACGGTGGGCACGCACGAATTTTTCGAACTGCTGCGGCAGGTCGGCGCGGAAGCCTATGTGGCGGGCAATATCGGCAATGGTACGCCGCAGGAAATGGCCGAGTGGGTCGAATATATGACCTCGCCCGCCGGCACATTGGCCGAAGAGCGCGCGAAGAACGGCCATAAGGAACCCTGGGCCGTGCCCTATTTCGGCATCGGCAACGAACTATGGGGCTGCGGCGGCAACATGCGCGCCGAATATGCCGCCGACGTCACGCGCCGCTACGCCACCTTCATCAAGGCGCCGCGCGGCACCAAGATCCTGAAGATCGCGGCAGGCGCCAATGTCGATGATTATAACTGGACCGAAACGATGATGCGGGTCGCGGGCGACCAGCTCGACGGCGTTTCGCTCCATTATTACACCCTGCCGCAGGGCGGCTGGCCGCCCAAGGCGTCGCCGGTCGACTTTGATGAGACCGCGTGGGCCGACACGCTGGCCGGTGCGACGCATATGGAGGAACTGATCGCCAAGCATACGGCGATCATGGACAAATATGATCCCAAGAAGCGCGTCTTCCTGGCGGTCGACGAATGGGGCACCTGGTATGCGCAAGACCCCGGCACCCATCCGGGCTTCCTGCGTCAGCAAAATACGCTGCGCGATGCGCTGGTCGCCTCCATCCATCTCGACATCTTCGCGCGTCATGCCGACCGCGTCCGCATGACCGCCATCGCCCAGATGGTGAACGTGCTTCAGGCGATGATCCTGACCGATGGCAAGAAGATGGTGCTCACGCCCACCTATCATGTGTTCGAAATGTACAAGCCCTGGCAGGACGCCACAGTGCTGCCGATCGACATCGACACGCCCTGGTATGCGAAGGGCAAGTTCACCATGCCGGCGGTCAGCGGATCGGCGGTGAAGGGCAAGGATGGGAAGGTCCATGTCGGCCTCTCGAACCTCGACCCGAACCAGTCGAATATGGTGAGCGTGAAGCTGGACGGCCTCAACGCCGCGACGGTCAGCGGCCGCATCCTGACGGCGCCCGCGATGAACGCGCACAACACGTTCGACGCGCCGGAGACGATCAAGCCCGCCCCGTTCAGCGGCGCGCAGATCAGCCGCGACACCCTGACGGTGGCGCTGCCGCCAAAGTCCGTGGTCGTGCTCGACCTGCAATAAAGGCTTGGAGCGGGCGGAGGGTGGAACAGCCGCCCGCTCCATCCCCTGATGCGAGCGCTCCTGCGAAGGCAGGAGCCCAGTTCCGCCCTATCCGCCGGGCTCCTGCCTCCGCAGGAGCATGATGCTGAAAATGGAGAGGCCTGCATGAAGCGGCACATCATCGCGACGTTCCCGGTTCTTGCGCTGTTGATCGGCGCAGCCTGTGCACAGCAGCCGGCCGAGCCGCCGCGCGGCACGCTCAACAGCCGCCTCACCGGCGATCTCGTCCCTACGCATGATCCGGTCATCATTCGCCAGGGCGACATATATCATGTGTTCAGCACCGGCCATGGCAAGCGGCTGATCGAAACCCGCACCTCGCCCGACCTGGTGCACTGGACGGCGGGCGACCCGGTCTTCACCGCATTGCCGGACTGGGCGACCAAGGCGATCCCCGGCAGCAACGGCATATGGGCGCCCGACATCAGCTATGTGAACGGCCGCTACCGCCTCTATTATTCCGTCTCCACCTTCGGATCGAACCGGTCGGCCATCGGCCTCGCCACCAGCCCGACGCTGGACCCCAAGGCGCCCGATTTCGGCTGGCGCGACGAAGGACTGGTCGTCATGTCCACGAAGGACGACGATTATAACGCCATCGACCCCAATTTCATCATCGACCGGGATGGCCGCCACTGGCTGACCCTGGGCAGTTTCTGGACCGGCATCAAGCTGTTCGAACTGGACCCGAAAACCGGCAAGCCGAAAGATCCGAAGGCGAAGCCCCTTTCCATCGCCCGCCGTCCCGCGCCCGCGGGCGGCCCGGCCCCGGTCGAAGCGCCCTTCATCATCGACCATGGCGGCTATTATTGGCTGATGGTCAGCTACGACTATTGCTGCAAGGGCGTGAACAGCAGCTATTATACCGTCATCGGCCGATCGAAGGATATTACCGGCCCCTATCTGGGCAAGGATGGCAGCAAGCTGATGGAGGGCGGCGGCACCATCTTCATCCGCGCCGACCTTCAGGAACAGCAGCGCTGGCGCGGGCCGGGCCATGCCGGCTGGCTCCACGACGTTGATGGCAAGAATGGGGACGGCCGGGATTACGTCGTCTACCACGCCTATGACAAACAGGCGGACGGCGCCCCCACGCTGCGCATCGCGCCAGTCACATGGGGTGCTGACGGCTGGCCCCAAGCCGATTATTGACCATTATTAGTCTGACTAACACCGGAGAGAAACCGATGCCTTTCGCCCTGTCCCGCCGTGGCTTCATCGGCAGCACCGCCGCGCTTTCGGCTGCCCCCATGGCCGCCCGCGCCGCATCGGCCGACGCGGCTGCGCCCGTCCCCGTCAACCCGCTGGTCAAGAATCGCGCCGACGCGCAGGTCTTCCGCCATGACGACGGCCATTATTATATGACCGGATCGGTCCCCGAATATGATCGCCTGGTGCTGCGCCGGTCGAAGACCATTGCGGGCCTCGCCACGGCGGATGAAAAAATCCTGTGGCGCCATGAAAAGACCGGTCCGCGCTCGGGCTTTATCTGGGCGCCCGAACTGCATCAGATCGACGGCAAATGGTATGTCTATTTCGCCGCCGGCCCCAGCGGTGGCGGCGACGATGTGTTCCGCATCCGCACCTATGTCGTGGTCTGCGACGGCGCCGATCCCATGACCGGCTCATGGAGCGTGCTCGGCGAATTTCAGACGCCCTGGGACAGTTTCAACCTCGATTCGACCAGCTTCGTCCATAAGGGCGTGCGCTATTTCGCCTGGGCGCAACGCGAACCGGGGATCGACACCAACAGCAACCTCTACCTCGCGCCGATGAAGACGCCGCTCACCCTTGCGGCCAGGCCGGCCCGCCTCACCGTCCCCACCCTCGACTGGGAAGTGCGGGGCTACAAGGTCGCCGAGGCGCCGGCGGTCCTCCACCGCAACGGCCGCCTGTTCATGACCTATTCGGCCAGCGCCACCGACGCGCGCTATTGCCTGGGCCTGCTGACAGCGGACGAGAATGCGGACCTGATGGACCCCAAAAGCTGGCGCAAATCGCCCCGGCCGGTGTTTGTCACCAACCGCGACACCAGCGTCTACGGCCCCGGCCACAACAGCTTCACCGTCGATGAACAGGGCCGCGACATACTCGTCTATCATGGCCGCGATTATGAGGCGATCGAGGGCGATCCGCTGTTCAACCCGGACCGCCACACCCGCGTCCAGCGGCTTTACTACACCGCCGATGGCACCCCCGATTTCGGCGTCCCCGTCGGCAATGGCCCGCTGCCCGAACGTTTTATTTCCGCCGCCAGCCCGATGGCGCTGCTGGCGCATGATGGCGCGCGGCTGATCGGCGGCAACCCCTCGCTCGCCCAGACCCAGTTCCGCCAGACCAAGGGGCGCGCGGGCAAGGAAAGCATGATGCTCTCCCCCATCCTGATGCCCGACCACTATCTGGTCGCCGGCAAGGACGGGTCGGTGACGCTGCAACCCGACAGCAACAGCGCCGATTTCGCGCTGCGCAGCCAGTTTGTGCGGCTGGAGGACAAGGCGCAGGGCACGCTCCGCTTCGCCGCCGTCGCCGCGCCGGGCAAGGCATTGGGCCTGGCGGACGGACAGGTCCGGCTGGTCCGCACGCGCGATGCGGCGGCCTATTGGCGCGCGGACTGATCAGAAGTCCGACAAATGGTTTTTCCATCGGGGCCGGTCGCCGCTGTGCGACCGGCCCCTTTTTAAATTTGGTCGGCATTTCCGCGCCGTCGGGCCATACAGACCCGCTATGCGGCATAAATATCACTCACGTCCCATTTCATGGGATCAGACCGCCATTTTCCGCTTGCGATTCATTTGTCGGAGCAATAATTAGTCAGAGTAATTCAGGCATGGCATGGCGTATGCGCCAGCCCTAGGGGAGGACTATACCAATGGCTTTCAAGCCGATCATTTCTGGCTCCACATCCATCTTGGCGCTGATGCTCGCCGGCGCCGCCCACGCCCAGAGCGCACCGTCCGCCACGCCCCAGGCCGCCCCGGAGGACGACGTCGCCGACATCGTCGTGACCGGCGTGCGCGCGTCGATCGTCGGTGCCCTCAACGTCCGCAAAAATTCAACCCAGATCGTCGATTCGATCGTGTCGGAAGATGTCGGCAAGCTGCCCGACAATAATGTCATCGAAGCCCTCCAGCGCGTGACCGGCATCCAGGTCACCAACCGCACCGGCGGCGAAGCGGCCGGCATCTCGATCCGCGGCCTGCCCGACGCGCTCACCACGCTCAACGGCCGCAACATCTTCACCGCCGCCGGCCAGTCCTTCTCGCTGCAGGATATTTCGGCGAACCTTGTCAACCGCGTCGATGTCTACAAGACTCGCTCGGCAGATCAGATCGAAACCGGCCTCGCCGGCCAAGTGGATGTCCAGACGCGCCGTCCGTTCGATTTTGACGGCTTCGCCATTTCGGGCTTGGCGCGCGGTATCTATAATGAGCAGGCAGACACCTATAATCCCAACGTCGCGCTGCTCGTCAGCGATCGCTGGGAAACCGGCATCGGCGACATCGGCATCCTGGTGAACGGTAGCTACACCCGCACAAAATATCGCGACCAGACAGTGACGGCGGGCGCGCTGGTGCCGTTCGCTGATCTTTCTCCGACCGACGGAACCGGACTGACCGGCTTCCAGCGCATCTTCCCCGCCGGCCGCGATCCGGTCACGGGCGAATTCAATGTCGCGCCGGGACTGGGTGCCTGGGAACCCGGCCTCGACCGTGGCCTGCCGACGGCGGCAGGCTCCACGATGCTCGTAAACGGCGTTGAAACCCCTTATTATCTCTCGCGCGACGCGGTCTTCAGTTCCGACCTCTACGGTAAGCGCGAGCGCCCCTCCCTCAACGTCGCGCTCCAATGGGCGCCCAACAGCAGTTCGGTCTATACCGCCGAAATGTTTTACGCCGGTTTCCGGGGCGAGACCTTCAACAGCCTTCAGTTCAGCTTCGTCGATTTCTGGGACAATCCGGTAGCGCCGACCCTGTATGACGGCACCAACATCGTGAAATCGCGCGTCGCCAACAATGTTTATGGGTTCAACAGCGGCGACTTCACCAAGTCGAAGACCGACAGCTTCGTTTACGCGCTGAACGGCAAATGGGATCTGGGCGACCGTGGCAAGATCATCGGCGACATTGCCTATCAGACCAGCCAGGTTGATTCATCCTTCATCGCCATGCGCACCGACCGGGGTGCAAAGCAGATCACCACGGATTTCAACGCCGGCGGCGGCATCCCCTCCTATCATTTCGACGACGACAGCCTGCTGAACGACACCAGCATCTGGAACGTGGCCCAACTCTACGATAACGCCAATCGCGACAAGGGCAGCGCCATTACCGGCACGCTCGACGGTTATTATACGTGGGACGAAGGCTTCATTCGCCAGGTCAAGGCCGGCATCCGGCTCGACCAGCGCAAGGCGTCCAACTATGTCCGCACGCAGGATCGTGGCGCCCCGCTGACCGCGACGACGCTCGCGGGCCTGGGCGAAGACGCTGCCTTCACCAATTCGGATTTCTATCAAGGCCGCGCCGACGTCCCGACCAGCTGGACGCTGGCCAATGGCTATTGGCTCTATGACAATGCCGACATGGTGCGCGGCCTCTACGGTCTGACCACATCCGATCAGCTGTCGCTGCAAAAGACGTTCGACATCGACGAAAGCACCATCGCCATGTATCTGCAGGTCGATGGCGAAGTGTCGATCTTCGGCCGTCCGCTGAAGCTTCAGGCCGGCGCGCGCTATGTCACGGTCGACACCGACTATAATTTCTTCGACCGCTACAACAATGGCGCACGCACCAGCGTCTCGTCGGGTTCTGACCGCTGGCTGCCCAGCTTCACCGCCCGATACGAGATTTTCGACAATCTGCGCCTGCGCTTCAACTATGGCGAAACGCTGCGCCGTCCCAACTTCGGCGACATCAATCCCAATTATAACCTGACCGGCGACCTCACCAATCTGGGTTATGGCAGCGGCACGGCGGGAACGGCGAACCTCAAGCCCACCCACTCGAAGAATTACGACGTTGCCCTCGAATGGTATTTCGAGCGCAACAGCGCCATCACGCTGACAGCCTTCCGTCGCGAAATCGAGGGGCTGGTGGTGCCCCTGACGATCCAGGAATATATCCCCAATAACGGGATCGAAGCCGGCGCAACCGACACCTTTGCGATCACCCGCCCGATCAACGCTTCCAACGGTGTGCTCAAGGGGCTGGAACTGGGACTGACCTACTTCCCCTCCTATCTGCCGGGTCCGCTCGACGGCCTGGGCTTCGTGGGCAGCGTCACGGTGCTCGACTCGAAGCAGAATATTCCGCAGTCCAACTCCGCCGGCGAAATCACGGGACAGGCGACCTCGTCCTTCTTTGGCGTGTCAGACCTCAGCTACAACGCCACCTTGGCCTATGATAATGGCCCGATCGGTGCACGCCTGTCCTATATCTGGCGCAAGGAATTCCTCGCCAACAACGAAGCACGCCTGTTCGCCAACCCGATCGGCGTGTGGCGCAACCCGGAAAAGAGCCTGGATCTTCAGCTCACCTGGAACCTCAATGATCGGCTCGGCGTGACCTTCGACGCGGTGAACCTCACCAAATCGAAGCAGCAGACCTATTATAAATTCGAAGATGTCGGCGGACCGGAGCAGTTCAACCTCGGCACGACCCTCATCGCGCGCACCTTTGCGCTGGGTGTCCGCTATACCTTCAAATGAGTGCCCGGCAGGGCGCGGTGTCTCCTCACTGTGCCCTGTCTCATGGCGGCCGCTTCGGGAAACCTCTCCACTTCCCGGAACGGCCGCCATATCTGTTTGTAACGATATGGGAGGATGCGCGATGCGCGCGATACGGATGCTGCTGCTGGCGGGGGCCGCGCTCACCGCGACCGGGGCTGCCTCTCCTCCGCCCGCGATGGACACGGCCGCCATCGCCGCGCAGCGTTTCGGCAATGACGCGCCCTGGTATCGTGAGCGCATCCCCTTCTTCGAATCCGCCGATCCAAGTCTGGACGCGGTCTATTATTATCGCTGGCAGATTTTCCGCGGGCATCAGCGCGACCTGGGCGCGGAAGGCTATATCACCACCGAATTTTTCGACGATGTCGACTGGCAACGCCATCCCTATGCCAGCCTGAACGACGCCAGCGGCTTTCATATCGCCGAAGGGCGCTGGCTCAATGACCGGCGCTTCACCGACGATTATATCAACTTCATGTATCGTAGCGGCGGCAATGATCGCCATTTCACCGATCATATGGCCGATTCGGTCTGGGGCCGATATCTGGTCGATGGCGACCGCGCCGACGCGATCGAACATCTGCCGGTGATGAACCAGACCTATCGCCTGTGGGACGATCATTTCGATTTCGACAAGGGGCTGTATTTCGTCGAGCCGCTGCTCGACGCCACCGAATATACCGTCTCCTCGATCGACGCGTCGGGCGGCAAGGACGGCTTCAGGGGCGGCGACGCCTTCCGCCCCTCGGTCAACAGCTATATGTTCGCCAATGCCCGCGCCCTGTCGAAGATGGCGACGCTGGCCGGGGACAAGGCGATGGCGGCCGACTATGCCGCCCGCGCCGACGCGCTGCAAAGCCGTGTGCTCGAAGCGCTGTGGAGCGACAAGCTCACCCACTTCATCGACCGGCACCAGTCGCAAAAGAACGAGTTCGTCAATTACTGGGAGCCGATCCGCAGCCGCGAACTGGTCGGCTATCTGCCCTGGATGTTCGGCCTGGTGCCCGACGACGCCCGATATGCGCAAGGCTGGACCCATTTGCTCGACCCCGCCTCGCTCGCCGGGAAGGCCGGGATGCGCACGGTCGAGGCGAATTACGAATATTATATGCGGCAATATCGCTATCTGGGCAGCGCCCCGGAATGTCAGTGGAACGGCCCGATCTGGCCCTATCAAACGACGCAGGTGCTGACCGCCATGGCCAATCTGCTTGAAGATCGCAAACAGCATGGCCCGGTCACGCGCAGCATTTATATGCGCCTGCTGCGCCAATATGCCGCGCTTCATTATCAGGGCGTGGGGACGGACCGGCGCCTCGACCTGGAGGAGGATTATCACCCCGAAACCGGCAAGCCGACCGTGGGCCTCGACCGCAGCCACCATTATTTCCATTCCGGCTTCAACGACCTGATCCTGTCCGGCCTGGTCGGCATCCGTCCGCGCGCCGACGATGTGCTGGAAGTGAATCCGCTGCTCCCCGCAAGCGACGATCCGCAGGCGCTCGCCTGGTTCCGGGTGCAGGACGTGCCCTATCATGGGCATAAGGTCGCGGTGACATGGGACGCGGACGGCAGCCATTACCGGCGCGGCGCTGGACTTTCGATCGAGGTGGACGGCAAGGAGGTCGCCCGCCGCGACACGCTGGGCCGCGTCGAGGTGCCGGTGACACGCGCTGCCCCTCCCGTCATTACGCGCCCGATCAACCGTGCGGTGCAGCTGGTGCGTGGCAATTTCCCCATGGGTTCGGCCTCCAGCAACGCCGATGTCGAAAATGTCCATGACGCGATCGACGGGCGGACATGGTTCTTCCCCGAACTGCCCAATGGCTGGTCCTCGGCCCCGTCGCCGGCGCAACAATGGTATGCTATCGACCTGGGCCAGCCGGTCGACCTGTCACGCGCCGAACTCGCCTTCTTCGCTGATGGCAAGGGGTTCGCCGTGCCGCGCGCCTATCGCTTGCAAGCGTGGATGGACGGCGCCTGGCGCGACATCGCGAAGCCATCTGGCAGCCCGGTCGCCAATGGCGTCACCGACCTGCGGTGGACGGCGCTGCGCACCGGCAAGGTCCGCCTCGCCTTCACGCAGCAACCCGGCAAGGCGGTGCGCCTTGCCGAATTCAAGCTGTTTCCGGACTGATCGCGCTCAGTTCTCGACGCTGATGACGCCGCGCCGGATCTGGTCCAGCTCGATGCTTTCGAACAGCGCCTGGAAATTGCCGTTGCCGAAACCTTCATTGCCCTTGCGCTGGATGATCTCGAAGAAGATCGGGCCGAACATGTTTTCGGTGAAAATCTGGAGCAATATGCCCTCGCTCTCGACATCGCCGTCGATCAGGATGCGGTTCTTCCTCAACCGCTCCAGATCCTCGCCATGGCCCGGCACGCGCTTGTCGACCAGTTCATAATAGGTCTCGATCGTGTCCTGAAGCCGGACGCCGCGCGCCCGCAGCCGCTCGACCGTATCGTAGATATTGGCGGTGGTCAGCGCCAGATGCTGGATGCCTTCGCCATGATAGTCGCGAATGAACTCCTCGATCTGGCTCTTGTCGTCCTGGCTTTCATTGAGCGGGATGCGGATGGCGCGGTCGGGCGCGATCATCGCCTGGCTGGTAAGGCCGGTCGCCTTGCCTTTGATGTCGAAGAATTTCTGCTCTTCAAAGCCAAAAAGGGTGCGATAAAATTCGCTCCACACCCGCATCTGCCCGCGCCGGACATTATGGGTCAGATGATCGAGCAGGTCGAGCCCGACATTATTCGCCGCCTCCTGCTCGCGCCAGCCGGGGAATTCGGCCCAGTCGGCATACAGGTCCGCGCCGTCCTTGATGAAATAGAGATAGGCGCCGCCAATCCCCTCGATGACGGTGTCGTCTTCCTCGGTCGCCTTGGCGCCATGGGACAGCGCCCATTCCAGCGCGCCCTTGGGGTCCGCCACGCGAAACGCCATGGCGCTCGCCGACGGCCCATGCACGCCCCTGAACGCCGCCACCCGGCCCGCATCGTCGCGGTTCAGCATCAGGTTGATGCGCCCCTGCTTGTAACGGGTGATATTCTTGCTCGGATGGCGATGGGTCGGCGTGAAGCCCAGCGCCTCGAACTGCGCCGCCATCTTGTCCGGCTCGGGCGAGGTGAACTCGACAAATTCGAAACCGTTGAGGCCCAGCGGGTTCTGCGATGCCATGTCGGTCTGCTGCTCCAGGGTGGCGGTGGTCATGAAAGCTCCTCTTCCTTCTGTCGGGCATAGGCCTGCGTCCCGCGCGTCAGCACGCGGTCGTCGGGCGAAATCATGTCGGTGTCGAAATCGGGCAGGCCATCGAGCGCGCGATAGAGCGGCGCGAAGTCGGTCCCGGCCGTCTGCGCCAGCAGCTGTTCGAAACTGTCGATGACGAAATAGCATTGCTGGAAATCGTCGATCTTGTAGCGGGTGCGCATCAGCCGCTGCAAATCGAAGCCGATCCGGTTGGGCGACGGGTCTTCCAGCGCAAAGCGGGACTCCGCGTTGGACGACACGATCCCCGCGCCATAGAGGCGCAGCCCGTCGGCCGTATCGATCAGCCCGAATTCGACCGTATACCAATAGAGCCGCGCCAGCTTCTCGATCGCGCCCAGCCCGTCGGCGCGCAGCCCGCCCCGGCCATAGGCCTGCATATAATCGGCGAAGATCGGGTTGGCGAGCAGCGGCACATGGCCGAACACGTCGTGAAACACGTCCGGCTCCTCCAGATAATCCTCCTGCTCGGGCGTACGGATGAAACGCCCGGCGGGGAAGCGGCGATTGGCCAGATGCTCGAAGAAGACCCGGTCGGGCACCAGGCCCGGCACCGCCACCACCTGCCATCCCGTCGCCTGCATCAGCCGCTCCGACAGCGCCCGGAAATCGGGAATACCCGGCTTGTCCATGCGCAATATATCGAGGCCCGCCAGAAATTCCGGCACGACCCGGCCGGGCAGCATCGCCGCCTGCCGGTCGAACAACCGATCCCACATGGCGTGATCGGCCGCGCTGTAGCGGTCCCACGCCTGCGGGATCGTCCCGTCGGCCGCGGCCGCGGCGGGGGCTAAATCGGCATCTTTCTCCATGCCCCCATGGTCGCAAAAGAAAGCCGAAAATGCTTTTCAAAATTGCGGTATATGCAGGGATGATCGACAATATGTTTCATGATATTGTGAATGGATGAGCAATATTATCACCCTTGATCCGCTCGACCGCCGCATTCTGGGCGAGCTTCAGCGCGACGCCACGCTCAGCAACGCCGAACTGGCCGAACGGGTGGGCAGCACCGGGCCGTCCTGCTGGCGCCGGGTTCGCGCCATGCAGGAACAGGGGCTGCTGCGCCGCGCCGTCTGGCTGGCCGATCCGCGCGCGCTGGGCCAGGGCGTCACGGTCCTGTGCCATATCCGGATGAAGGACTTCACCGCCGAAAGCATCGCCGCCTTCGAAGATTTCGTGCGCGGTCATGAACAGGTGATGGAATGCTATTCCATGTCGGGCGAATGGGATTATCTGGTGCGGGTCGTGGCGTCGGACGTCGCCGATTATGAGCATTTCCTGATGCGGACCCTGCTCAAACACCCCTCGGTCGCGGGGGCTTCGTCGCAATTCGCGCTGTCCACGACGAAATATGAAACCGCCCTTCCCATCCGCTGACGGGCGCGCGCCCGGTCCCGCCCGGCGGCCGACACGATAATTTTATCCTTGCCCCGGCGCCAATCCCATGCACAAAGCTTGCCAATCGCCTTCCGGCTGCCAATTTACCCCCGCGAGGCGCCATGGCCCGCAAGGATGACAGGATGCACGACGTAACCGCCCCGGATCGGCCGACCCCGGCCCACCCCCTCGCCCCCCAGGAAGTGGGCGACGGCCTGTCGGTCATCTCGATCGCCAAAAGCTATGACAAGCGCGTCGTGCTGTCCGACGTGTCGCTGACCGTGGGCAAGGGCGAAGTGGTCGGCCTGCTCGGCCCCAATGGCGCGGGCAAGACGACCTGCTTCTATTCGGTCATGGGTCTGGTCCGCCCCGATCGCGGCCGCATCGTGCTGGACGGGCAGGATATTACCGGCCTGCCCATGTATCGCCGCGCGATCCTGGGCCTGGGCTATCTGCCGCAGGAAACCTCGATCTTCCGGGGTTTGAGCGTCGCCCAGAATATCGGCGCGGTGCTGGAACTGGCCGAACCGGACAAGGCCGCCCGCGGCGCGCGCCTGGAACAATTGCTCGACGAATTCGGCCTCGCCCGCCTGCGCGATTCCTCCGCGATGGCGCTGTCGGGCGGCGAGCGTCGCCGCTGCGAAATCGCCCGCGCGCTGGCCGCCAATCCCTCGATCGTCCTGCTCGACGAACCGTTCGCCGGCATCGATCCGCTGTCCATCGCCGACATTCGCGACCTGGTGAAGGATTTGCGGAATCGCGGCATCGGCGTGCTCATCACCGACCATAATGTCCGCGAGACGCTGGAAATCGTCGACCGCGCCTGCATCATCTATGATGGCCAGGTGCTGTTTGCCGGCAATCCGACCGAACTGGTCGCCAATGCCGAGGTCCGCCGCCTCTATCTGGGCGAGAATTTCCAGCTTTGAGATGGGACCGGGGCAGCCTCTTCTTCCGGTCATGACGCGGGCTTCCGCATATAAACTGATGGCCGAAGACTGATGGCGCTCGGCCCCCGCCTCGACATTCGCCAGAGCCAGTCGCTGGTGATGACGCCGCAGCTTCAGCAGGCGATCAAGCTGCTGGCGCTCTCCAATCTGGAAATAGAGGCCTATGTCGCGGGCGAGCTGGAAAAAAACCCGCTGCTCGAAACCGGCGGCGACGATGCGCCACCCGCCGCCGATGGCATCGACCGGGATGTCGACGCACCGACCCTCGCCGCGGAAACCGGGTCCAGCGACGATCTGATCGCCCAGGGGCTGGGCGGCGCGGACAGCCCGCTCGACGTCGATCAGGGCGCCGACATCTTCATCGACGATGGCCCGGCGGACCGCATGGCGTCGGCCATGGGGACGGGCGGCGGCATGGATATGCTGTCGGGCGGCGGCTATGGCGAGGATGCGCCCGATTTCGACAGTTTCGCCGCGCCTGACGTGGGCTTGCAGGAACATCTGATGGATCAGGCCCGCGCCGCCCTGTCCGGCATGGACCTGCTCATCGCCGGCCAGTTGATCGGCCAGATTGACGAGGCCGGCTATCTGGAGGCGAACCTGCTGGCGACCGCCCATGGCATGGGCGTGCCGCTCCAGCAGGTGGAGCGGGTGCTCGGCGTCATCCATGGCTTTGATCCCACCGGCGTTGGCGCGCGCTCGCTGGCCGAATGCCTGACGCTTCAGGCCAAGGAAGCCGATCGCCACGACCCCTGCATGGCCCGCCTGCTCGCCAATCTCGACCTGCTGGCCAAGGGCGCCCTGCCGCAGTTGCGCCGCATCTGCGGCGTGGATGAGGAGGATATGGCCGACATGATCGCCGAACTGCGCGGCTATGATCCCAAGCCTGGCCTGCGCTTTTCCAATGATCGCGCCGCCCCGGTGACGCCCGACATCTTCATCCGCCCGACCGCCGAAGGCTGGGCGATCGAGGTCAATGGCGCCACCCTGCCCCGCCTGCTCATCAACCGCAGCTATTATGTCGAACTGTCGAGCGGCCCGCAGGACAAGAACAGCAAGGCATGGCTGGCCGACTGCCTCGCCAGCGCCAACTGGCTGGTCAAGGCGCTCGACCAGCGGCAAAAGACGATCATCAAGGTGGCAAGCGAGATCCTGCGCCAGCAGGAAGCCTTCTTCCGTCAGGGCGTCGCGCATTTGAAGCCCCTGACCCTGAAAGCCGTGGCCGACGCGATCGGGATGCACGAATCCACCGTCAGCCGCGTCACCTCCAACAAATATCTGTCCTGCCCGCGCGGCCTGTACGAACTCAAATATTTCTTCACCAGCGGCGTCTCCTCTTCGGGCGGGGATGGCGGCTCGGTCTCGGCCGAAGCGGTGAAAAGCCACATCAAGGCGCTGATCGCCGCCGAAGACCCGCAGGCGATCCTGTCCGACGACACGCTGGTCGACCTGCTCCGCGCCAAGGGCATGGACATAGCCCGGCGGACAGTGGCCAAATATCGCGAGGCGCTGGGCATCGGCTCATCGGTGCAAAGACGACGGCAAAAAGCGTTGAAGGGCAAGGCGGCGTAGAGCGGCATCCGAGCGGAAGCTGTGGACCGGTCGGCAACCACGACACGGGGCGGAGGCGGCAGCGGACCGACCGGCCGCTAACCCGGCCCACACCCGTCATTCCAGCGGACGCGCGAATCCATTGAGCCTCAGTTGGCTGTATCGCCCAAACCGATATTGATGCCGCGCTGGCCTGCGGCCCCCTTCGGGTCGCGAGGATGACGAAAAGGTGGAGAGCGGACATCGCCTCCATCGTCATGCCGGCGAAGGCTGGCATCCCACTTCTTCATCTGCCTCGCGACAGAAACGAGATCCCAGCTTTCGCTGGGATGACGAAGAAGGGTGGGAAGCTGACAGGCAGGTTTCGGCAGATTTATCAGAATAGCAGACTTCAGGCCTCGCCGTTACAGAATGGGCCTTCCCGTTTTCGCGATTTTGGGTCGAGCGTCACGGTCAACACCCCGCAGCCACCGTCCACTATAGATGGCAGATTTCGATAGTCTCCGACCCAGCGGCGGTTACCGGCAGAAAGGTTATAGAACTTATTTTGGCGGTCTCGATTATCAGGGATAATGAATATGCCAATGATCTTACCATCAGGCTCTACCGAATAATATCGGGCATATTCCTGCCACGGACGAGCGCCCGCAGGCATCACAATCGCATTCTCGACCCTGTTCATTCCATCCTGATGTTCATCAACCGACAAAGAACAGCCAGCAAGAAGTAGCGGCAGGATCAGTGAACAAAGACGCTCCATGATGCCAGCCTGTCATTTCATTTCAACGTCTGCAAGCAGACAAACGAAGCGTCCTGATTACAGGCAAAAAATGGTCGATCTTGCCCGGTCCGCTTTCCTTCCCGAATCCGGACGGACTGCTGTCGCGACGATCGAAGCCGAACCAACCTTTTGGATGACGATCGAGGGTGGATGGCGGACTGTCTGGTTTGGACGAGATAATCTACGATAGCTGACGCTGCGCGAATAAAAATCGCTCCAGTTGCTGTCATTAGAAACTTTGCGCTAAATGCGATTATGACAGATGCAATTCTCACCTTGGAGCAAATGGATACCGGGGTAATCTTTTACCATCACGCCGACGAGCGGGCTTACTTCGAGTGGCTGGAGCGCATCCCCTGCGTGGCAAGCGTAAAAGGCGAAGGCTCCAGAGGGCTGGTCATCAAGCTAAAGCGGAGGCCCGGCGAAGATGACTTGCGGCAGCTTCTTGCGCTCGCTTTTCGCTATAAGCTCGACATGCGGAAGTTCGCCAAGTTCGAGAGTGACACCAATCGTCACTGGTTCCGTGATCGCCGCATGTTCTGGTATAAGCACGTATTTGGAGCTTGATCCCGCGCCAACTGCACGACCGCTTTCCACCAGCCTTCAACCTGCCAATTGAATGAGCGTCGGGTTTGAGGGATGCGGATAATCTAGCGGAGCGACCAAAAATGGTCGCAACCGGCTACTCAATATTCTCAACGTCATGCCAGCGCAGGCTGGCATCTCAGGCGGAGACGCACAGCAGCAGGGGTAGCAGCTTTCCAGCGCCGTCCCGCTTCGCCCGAGACCCCAGCCTTCGCTGGGGTGAAAAGCGGGGACGGCCGCGTTCAAGCGATCTTGCACCTCGCTCAACGATCCACTTCCGCTCGTTAGCGGACACGACGCTGTTGATCTCGCCTCTGCTCGCGTCCCGCCATATCTCTCGTCATGCCGGGCTTGACCCGGCATCCCGCTTCATTTTTCGCGCCAGTCATGAAGAAGCGCACCCCGCTTTTAATGTTGGATTTTCTCTGATCTATCCTCCGGCATGAAACAGGCCCTTCGCTTCGCTCCCGATCGCTTTGCCCATGACCGCGCCGGCGCGTCCGTGGCGCGTCGATGTGACACCGGTGCCGCGCCGGCGACGCGCGGGCGTGACCCGATTGACGCGCAGGTGGCGCGTCACGGACGCGTCACCGATACTTTGCAGTGACTTTTCGATCAAAATGCCTGCAACGGTGTGAACTTCGGGACTGGCGCGTCATCGATACCCTATTCCAAAAGTTGCGCCGCCTATCACCGGCGCCCTGCTTGACCCCAACCGGCCCAGCGGCAAAAGCAGTCGGCAAAGACCAGTTACAAGGATCGCCCGCCATCATGTCCGTCGCTTATCTGAACGGCCGCTACCTGCCGCTTGCCCAAGCCCGTATTTCCCCGCTCGATCGCGGCTTCCTGTTCGCCGACGGCATTTACGAAGTCGCCGCGGTGATCGACGGCAAGCTGGTCGACAGCGCGTCGCATCTGGCCCGGCTGGAGCGCTCCACCGCCGCCATCGGCATCGCCCTGCCGCTCTCTCTGGCTCAGATCGAGGCGGCGCAGCAGGAACTGGTCGTCCGCAACGGCTTTCCCCAGGGTCTCGTCTATCTCCAGATCACGCGCGGCGCGGACGCGACGCGCGACTTCATCGCCCCGGCCGACCTGCAACCGACTCTCTTCATGTTCATGCAGGACAAGCCCCTGCTGGATACCCCCGCCGTGCGCACGGGCATCGCCGTTGCGACCATGGCCGACCTGCGCTGGGCGCGGCGCGACATCAAGAGCGTGGGCCTTTTGGCCCAGGCCATGGCCAAGCAAGCGGCGAAGGACGCTGGCGCGACCGAGGCCTGGATGGTGGAGGACGGCTTCGTCACCGAAGGCGCTTCGTCCACCGCCTTCATCGTCACTGACGAAGGCATCGTCACCCGCCCCTACAGCCAGTCGGTGCTGGCGGGCTGCACCGGGGCGGCGCTGACCACGCTGGCCCAGGAAAGCGGTCTGGCGGTCATCCGCCGCCCCTTCACCGTGGCCGAAGCGCTGACCGCGCAGGAAGCCTTCATTACCAGCGCCTCCACCCTCTGCCTCTCCGTCGTCCGTATCGACGGCCAGCAGATCGGCGACGGCGCCCCCGGCCCGGTGGCGATGCGGTTGCGCCAACTCTATATCGATTTCGCCCGCGCGACCGCCGTCTGACGAATGATCCGAAATGGAGGAAGCGCCCACCCCCAGCCCAGGCATAGGAAACTTCCTCGAAATCGGCCCGAACCGTCGCCATGGCGGACTGAAAACGGACCGGTCTGACAGGGCCTCAGGGCCGCTTTTCCGGGCTTTGCGCCAACTTCCCTCCGGAACGGCCGATTATCGGGCTGATCCGATCCGTTCTTGCTTTAGTCTCAGGAACGAAGCTAGAACGGGGACCGGACCATGACGGAAGATTTTTCCTACGCCACGCCCTATCACGGCCATGACGAACCGATCGCCCGGCCGGACGAACGGCACAGCCTGCTCGTCATCGCCGACGGGGTCGATGCCCAGGAACTGGAGCCGGTCGCCGACGCGGCCAATCTGCGTCTGCTCGGCCTCGCCAGCCTGTCGGATGCGCCGACGCGACTGGACGATCAGACCCAGTGCGATTCGCTGCTTCTCTTTTGCCCGGCGATGACGCCGCTGCTCGAACGGCTGCTGGTGCAGGTCGAAACCCAGGCGATCCAGACCGGCATGGCGGTCATTCTGGTGGCCGGATGGGACACGGTTGAACTGGCCTTCGCCTGCGTGCGCAGCCCGCATACGCAATTGCTGTGCGATCCCGACCGCACCGAACTGGCCGCCGCCCTTGTCGCTGCGGGTGAACATCGGCCCATCAGCGGCAGCGTCCATGAAATGGATCGCGAAGGCGCACGCCTGCAACAGTTGAGCGAAGAGGTCGGCCGCCTCGCCCGCACCATCGACGCCCTGACCCAGCGCAACAAGGCAATGGCCACGCCCGGCATGGCCACGCCCAGCTTCGATCTTGGCCCGCGCATATCGGACCGGGCCAGCGACTATATCGGTATGCCCATATTCACGCCGATGGGCGTTCCGGCCCAGCCGGCCGAACCATCCCTGACCCCGGCCATGGCAACGGTCACGGCGCAACAGGTGCGCGACATGCTGCGCGCGCGCCGCATCCGCGCCGATTTCCTTCCCGGCGACCTGTTCGCCGACCCGGCCTGGGACATGCTGCTGGATCTGCTGGCCGCGCGGCTGGAACAGGAACGCGTGTCGGTATCCAGCCTGTGCATCGCCGCCGCCGTGCCGCCCACGACCGCGCTGCGCTGGATTCGCACGCTCACGGAAAAAGGGCTGGTGCTGCGACAGGCGGACCCGCATGACGGCCGCCGCGTGTTCATCGCCCTGGCGCAGGACACCGCCGAATCCCTGATGCGCTGGTTCGGCGCCAGCCGCCGCCTGCTGGCATGACGATTGCCCGCTTGACGCCCGGCGCGATTGCCCTAGATAGGCCCGACCCCAAGGGGGCGATTAGCTCAGTTGGTAGAGCGTCTCGTTTACACCGAGAATGTCGGCGGTTCGAGCCCGTCATCGCCCACCACCCCACTACCGCCCATACCATACGCCTCCGTAACATTCATGTTGCAGCAAGGGTCGATAGGGCATCGGTATTGCATGTCACTCGCAGCCATCCTTGGCGGCACGCTCGCGCCGGTCCTGCTGATGCTTTCGCCGCTGGCGGTGATGGCGGCACAGGATTGCACCGATTGGAAATGGACCGCCAAGGCGGCCAAGCCCAGCCGCGATACGGGCTGCCTTCCCCGCCGCTGGCCGTTAATGTAGCGCCGCGTAGCATATTGCGACGCAGCGCAGCCGCTGCTAATTCCGTCCCATGATCCAGCCGCCCGAAATCATCCGAGTCTCCAAGCCCCGCGTATCCTGCGACGGTTCGGGGGATATTCCCGCCGCCCTCGGCCATCCGCGCGTCTTCCTGGAAATCGACGAGCATGGCTATGTCGACTGCGGCTATTGCGACCGCCGCTTCGTGCTGATCGGCAGCGTCGCCGACACGCCCGACGTCGTGACGAAGCCGGACATCGCCTCGGGCGCCAGCTTGTAATTTTTCCATTGGGCTTGGGTAGGGCCGCCCCTATATCGAACGGCATGACCGATCATGCCCCCCTGTTCACCGACGCCCGCGGCCTGCTCTATCGCCCCGGCCTGCTCGACCCCGATGGCGCACGCCGTCTGACCGCCGCAGCCCTTGCCGGCTGCGACGACGGCGAACTCTATCTGCAATATCGGGCGAGCGAGAGCTTCGGCTTCGATGACGGCCGGCTCAAGACCGCCGATTATTCGACCGACGCGGGCTTTGGCCTGCGCGGCGTGTCGGGCGAGATGACCGGCTTTGCCCATGCCAATGACATCAGTGAGGCGGCGATCGCCAAGGCCGCGCAAACCCTGACCCTGCTTGATCCTGCAAAGGACCAGCCTGCCCCGCCGCCCCTGCACACCAACCGCCATCTTTATACCGACGTCAATCCGCTGGAAATCGTGCCCTTCGCCGAAAAGGTGACGCTGTGCGCCCGGATCGACGCCGCCGCCCGCGCCCGCGACCCGCGGGTCGCGCAGGTGTCGGTCAACCTGGCGGGCAGTTGGTCGGTGGTGGAAATCGTCCGCGCCGACGGCTTTACCGCGACCGATATCCGCCCGCTCGTCCGCCTGAACGTTTCCGTCATCCTGGAGGAAAATGGCCGCCGCGAAACGGGCGTGTTCGGCATTGGCGGCCGCTATCTCTATGATCAGGTAATGGAAGAGGGTGTCTGGAACCGCGCGATCGACGAAGCGCTGGCGCAGGCGCGGGTCAACATGCGCTCGGTCGCCGCGCCGGCTGGGGAAATGACCGTGCTGCTCGGTCCCGGCTGGCCCGGCGTGCTCGTCCATGAAGCGATCGGCCATGGGCTGGAAGGCGATTTCAACCGCAAGGGCACCAGCGCCTTTTCCGGCCGCATCGGCGAGCGCGTCGCAGCGCCTGGCGTCACCGTGGTGGATGACGGTAGCATGATGGACCGGCGCGGCTCGCTTTCGATCGACGACGAAGGCACGCCGACCCAGGAAAATATCCTGATCGAGGACGGTATCCTCAAAGGCTATATGCAGGACCGGCTCAATGCGCGGCTGATGGGGGTCGCACCCACCGGCAACGGCCGCCGCGAAAGCTATGCCCATGCGCCCATGCCGCGCATGACCAATACCTTCATCAAGGGTGGCCAGGACGATCCGACGGAACTGCTGGGTCGCATCAAGTCCGGCATCTTCGCCAAAAGCTTCGGCGGCGGTCAGGTCGATATCGTGTCGGGCAAGTTCGTCTTTTCCTGCACCGAGGCTTATCGGGTCGAAAATGGCAAGATCGGCGATCCGATCAAGGGCGCCACACTGATCGGCGATGGCCCGACCGCACTGACCAAAGTAGCCGGCATCGGCAATGACTGGGCGCTGGACGAAGGGATCGGCATGTGCGGTAAGGGCGGGCAGAGTGTGCCGGCGGGCGTGGGCCAGCCGACGCTGCTGCTGGAAGGGTTGACGGTCGGCGGCACGGCCGCCTGACCGTCCCGCATGCCGGGCGGCCCCACGACCACCGGAGCGATTCCCCATATGAATGGTGGGAACCCTCCGGCCGGTTCGACATTGGTCCTGCATGAACATGCTGACTGATAGCCATGACGCCGTCACCGCCGACTGGGCGGCCGCACTGCTCGATTTCTGGTTCAACCAGGTGGGCGAGGCGGGGTGGTGGAGCCATGACCCTGCGCTCGACCGGCAATGCGCCGGTGCGTTTGAGGCGCTGTGGCGGGAAAAGCAGAGCCTGTCGGCGGAAGCTTTCCTCGACCGGGCCGACGATGCGTTGGCGGCAGTCCTGCTGTTCGACCAGATGCCGCGCAACATGTTCCGCGATACCGCACAGGCCTTTGCCACCGACCCGCTGGCGCGCGAGGTGGCGCGCGGGGCCATTGCCCATGGCTATGACATTCAGATCGGCGGCGCGGGCCGCCTCTTTTTCTACATGCCGTTCCAGCATAGCGAGGCAATGGAAGATCAGGAGATGTCGCTGAGCCTGTTCGAGGGCGCGGGCGATGAAAGGTCGATCAATTTTGCGCGCGAGCACCACGCCATTGTCGCCCGCTTCGGCCGTTTTCCGCATCGCAATGACGTGCTGGGGCGTGAAACGCTGCCAGAAGAAGCAGAGGCGGCTCAGAAAGGCGCGGGCTGGTAGCCGCCTGATGCACAATTTTTAAGCAGAGCCGTGGGCCTGCCTAATTTTTTGGCGTGTCGTCACGAAAGACGGGACGCCAAGCCCGCATGAACGGGCGCTCGACCATTTGGCACGCCTCTTGCTGTTAGTTCCCTGCACACCATTAACAGGGGGCGACATGAAACTTGTCATGGCTATCATCAAGCCGTTCAAGCTTGACGATGTCCGCGAGGCACTGTCCTCGCTCGGCATCGCCGGTATGACGGTCAGCGAAGTGAAGGGCTTTGGTCGCCAGAAGGGGCAGACCGAAATCTACCGCGGCGCCGAATATTCCACCAATATGGTCCCGAAGATCAAAATCGAGGTGGTCTGTGACGACGACCTCGCGCCGCGCGTCGTGGAAGCGACGCAGGCGGCGGCCAATTCGGGCGCCATCGGCGATGGCAAAATCTTCGTCCTCGATGTCGGTCAGGCCGTGCGCATCCGCACTGGCGAGACCGGCGAAACCGCGCTGTAAAAAGGGGGGAATGATGACCTTTTTCAAGAAATTCGGCGGCGTGGCGGGGGCTGGTGCCCTATCGCTCTGCGCCGCCCTGCCCGCCTGGGCGCAGGATGCCGCGGCCGCGGCGCCCGTGCCGGACAAGGGCGACACCGCTTTCATGATGATCGCTACCGTCCTGGTCCTGGCGATGATCCTGCCAGGCCTCGCCCTCTTTTACGGCGGTCTGGTCCGCACCAAGAATATGCTGTCGGTCATGACGCAGATCGGCGCCGTGGCGGCTTTCGCCATGCTGATCTGGGTGATCTACGGCTATACGATGGCCTTTGGTGACGGCGGCAACGCGGTCATTTCGGGCTTCGGCAAACTCTTCCTGGCGGGCGTAACCCCCGACAGCAACGCCGCCACCTTCACCGATGGCGTCGTCATCCCCGAATATGTGTTCATCTGCTTCCAGATGACCTTTGCCGCGATCACCGTCGCGCTGGTGCTGGGATCGGTGGTCGAGCGGATGAAATTCTCCGCCGTCATGGTCTTCGCGCTGATCTGGCTGACGATCGTCTATTTCCCGGTCGCACACATGGTCTGGGCGGGCAACGGCTATTTCTTTGGCCTGGGCGCGCTGGACTTTGCCGGCGGCACCGTGGTCCACATCAATGCCGGCGTATCGGCGCTGGTGGCCTGCCTCATCCTGGGCAAGCGCATCGGTTACCCCAAGGAACCCATGCCGCCGCACAGCCTGACGCTGACGGGTGTGGGCACCGGCCTGCTGTGGGTCGGCTGGTTCGGCTTCAACGCCGGTTCGGCGCTGGAAGCCAATGGTTCGGCCGCGCTGGCGATGATCAATACCTTCGTCGCCACCGCATCGGCCGGCCTGTTCTGGATGCTCGCCGAAAAGCTGAACGGCCACAAAGGTTCGGCCCTGGGCTTCTGCTCGGGCATCATCGCCGGCCTCGTCGCCGTGACGCCGGCTGCGGGCAATTCCGGCCCGTTCGGCGCGATCATCCTGGGCGCCGTCGCCTCGGTCATCTGCTTCTATGCCGTCACCATCCTCAAGCCCAAGCTTGGCTATGACGACAGCCTGGACGCCTTCGGCATCCACGGCGTGGGCGGCATGGTCGGCGCGATCGGCACCGGCATCGTCTATGCCCCGATGTTCGGCGGTCCGGGCGACGGTTCGGTCGGCATCGGCGCTCAGCTCGTGATCCAGATCGAAGCGGTCGGCGCGACGATCATCTGGGCCGCGATCGGCACCGCCATCGCCATCTACGTTGCCAAGGCGGTCACTGGCCTGCGGGTCAGCCAGGAGGTCGAATTTGAAGGCCTCGACCTCGGCGAACATGGCGAGCGCGCTTACAACCCGTAAGTTTTCACTGAATTGGCCGGGCGGCAATCCCGCCGCCCCGCCTTCCGATGTTCCTCCTGCGAACATGCCTTGGGCCGGTGCGAAAGCATCGGCCCTCTTTTTTTTGCGTCAGGTGGAACGGGTCCAGAGGTTGGCAGAACGCGGCGTGATGGCCGGCCAGCGGCGCGCACGGGCTATCACCTGAAACCCGGCGCGCGCCACCCAGGCGAGTTTCTCGCGCTTGGGCGTCACGACCCTATGGTCCCAGGCATGGTCGCCGCGCCGCCCCACTTCGCGGGCGATGTCGCCATAAATACCTGCCGCGGCCAGCACCGCCCAGGCGGCGCGCGGCGGCAGCGCGCCGGTGCCGTGGCGGGCGCTCTCCTCATAGGCGGCCGCCATATCGACCAGACGCCGCACCAGGATCGTCAGGCGCGGCCTGACCCACGGCTTCATATGTTCACCCGGCGGAATATCCATCTCCACCAGCCATTCGATGGGAAGGTAGCAGCGATCCGCCGCCTCATCCTCGCTGATGTCGCGCGCGATATTGGCGAGCTGAAAAGCCAGCCCAAGATCGCAGGCCCGGTCGAGCGTTGCCCGGTCATCGGGATCGACGCCCATCAGCACCGCCATCATGCAGCCAACGACGCCGGCGACATGATAGCAATAGCGCAGCATGTCATCCTGGCTACGGGGCCGCCAGTCCCGTGCGTCTAGCGCGAACCCCTCGATCAGATCATGGGCATAATGGTCGGGGATGGCGCATTCCCGCATGACGACGCCAAAGCCGTCAAAGGCCGGGTCGCCGGTCGGATCGCCACGCAAGGCGCTGTCTGTCAGCACCCGCATTTCCGACAGGCGGGCCTGCGCGTCCGACACGCTGGTCATCGTACCGCCATGATCCTGCCCGTCGGCGATGTCGTCGCATTTACGGCACCAGGCGTAGAGCAGCCATGCCCGTTCGCGCGTCACCCGGTCGAACAAGGTGGACGCCATGGCGAAGGATTTGGAGCCGCGCGCGATGCTTTCGCGCGCATGGGCGACAAGGGCGGCGCGGTCGGGAATTGGCGTATCGCTCATAGCACGGGACATGCCCTGCATCGCCCCCTCCCGCAAGCGGGGGCGGCAGCGCGGATCAGAGCCGTTCCGCCCGCATCGCGAAGATCGTCTCATGCGGCTGATAGGCGGCCATGGCGTCGATCAACGCCTCGATCCTGTCTTCATACACCAGGATGCCGGCATGTTGCGGACGGATGAATCCCGTCTCCACCATCTGCCGGTTGAACCCGATCAACTGGTCGTAAAAGCCCGCGACATTGAGCAGCCCGACCGGCTTTTCATGATAGCCAAGCTGCGCCCAGCTGATCGCCTCCCACAGCTCGTCCATCGTGCCGACCCCGCCGGGGAGGGTGACGAAGCCATCGGACAGGTCGGTGAAGAGCTGCTTGCGCTGGTGCATGGTCTGGACGACGTGCAAATCGGTGCAGCCGCGATGCGCGACTTCCGCGCCGACCAGCGCTTCGGGAATGACCCCGATCACCTCGCCGCCCGCCTCCAGCGCGGCGTCCGCCACCGCGCCCATGAGGCCAAGGCGCCCGCCACCATAGACGACGCCGATACCGCGCTGGGCCAGGGTGCGGCCGACATGCCGCGCCGCATCCACATAAGTGAGGTCGGCCGGCGTCGCCGACCCGCAATAAACCGCCAGTCTCTTCATTTACGTCCTACCCAGATCATCCAGCATCAGCGCCGCGGTCGCCTTGGCGCTGCCCACCACGCCGGGAATGCCCGCGCCGGGATGGGTGCCCGCCCCTACCAGATAGAGGTTGGGAATGACATCATCGCGATTATGCGCCCGGAACCAGGCGCTCTGGGTCAACAGCGGCTCCAGGCTGAAGGCGCTGCCCAGATGGGCGTTGAGATCATGGCCGAAATCGCGCGGCGTATAATGAAACCGGGTGACGATGCGCGAGCGGATGTCGGGGATCAACCGGTGCTGGATTTCATCCAGGATGCGGTCGGCATAGGCGGCGGCGAACTGGTCCCAGTCGATCGGCAGCTTGCCCATGTGCGGCACCGGGGCGAGCGCGTAGAAGGTCGAATGGCCTTCGGGCGCCATCGACGGATCAGTGACGGTGGGATGATGCAGATAAAGCGAGAAATCCTGCGGCAGCACGCCATGATCGTAAATGTCGGTGAGCAGTCCTTCATAGCGCGGCCCGAACAGAATCATGTGATGCGGGATGCCGGGCCAGCTGCCCTTGATGCCGAAATGCAGCACGAACAGGCTGGGCGACCAGCGCTTCTGCGCCAGCTTGTCCCCCTGCTTCTGCCCGCGGGGATGATGGCCGAGCAGGTCGCGATAGCTGTGCATCAAGTCGGCGTTCGAGGCGATTGCATCCGCCTCCCCGCGCCAGCCCGATGCGGTGTGAACCGCTGTCGCCTTATCACCATAGGTTTCGATCCGGGTGACCGCATCGCCCAGCCGCAAGGTGCCGCCGAGTCGTTCGAAATGGGTCGCCATGCCCTGCACCAGTCGATTGGTGCCGCCTTTCGCGAACCAGACTCCGCCGTCCTTTTCCAGCTTGTGGATGAGGGCATAGATCGCGCTGGTCTTCATCGGATTGCCGCCGACCAGCAATGTGTGGAAGGACAGCGCCTCGCGCAGCTTCTCATTCTTCACATAGGAAGCGACGATCGAATAGACCGACCGCCACGCCTGACGCTTGGCCAGCGCAGGCGCCGCCTTTATCATCGAGGCGAAGTCGAGAAAGGCGACATGGCCGAGCTTGCGATAGCCTTCCTCATAGACGCCGGCGGCATAGTCGCAGAAGCGTTCATAGCCCGCGACATCGCCGGGATCGAGCTTGGCGATCTCCGCGAGCAGCGCCGGTTCATTGTTGGAATAGTCGAAATTGGTGCCGTCGCGCCAGTTGAGCCGGTAGAAGGGTGACACCGGCATCAGGCTGACATCCTGCGCCATGTCATGCCCCGACAGGCGCCATAGCTCGGCCAGGCAATCAGGATCGGTGATGACGGTCGGACCGGCATCGAAGGTGAAGCCGTCCCTTTCCCACATATAGGCGCGCCCGCCGGGGCGATCACGCGCCTCCACCAGCGTGGTATGAATGCCGGCCGATTGCAGGCGGATGGCAAGCGCCAGGCCGCCAAAGCCCGCGCCGATGACGATCGCGTTCCTGTTCATCAGGCGGGCGGGTTCCACAATGTTCGCATGGCGCTCCTTATGGGCACAGGCGGGCGTCCGCACAAGATGCGGATGCGGTCGGCGACGCTTGATCGGCCCGCATAGAAGCGCTGGACCAGCGCCGGGCTCAAGCGATAGAAACGCGCGAAAATGCGCCACCGCTCCGTCGGTGGCGCGGCGCCGAACAGCATTTTGCCCAGCATCCGGTAATAGCCGCCCCGTTGCCAATGCGCTTTGGCATAGGCGCGCGTGGCGACCGGCAGGCTCTCAAGCGGCTGTTGCGTCAGCCAGAGCGCGAATCGCACCGCATCGGGCAGGGAGTAGCCGGTCATCGGCTGGAACAGGCCGGCGCGAATGCCAGCGCGGGCGACCCGATCGCCTGCGGGCCAGTAGCGGTCGAAATCGCCGCCATGGACGACCGGCAACACGCCCTGTTCACGATGGACCCTTTCCGTCCGCCACCCCTTCGCCCAGGCATAGTCGGCGATTCGCGCGTCCAGCCCCGGTCCGTCGAGCGCGGGCGAATTGCTGTAATAGGTGTCCTCGACAAAGATCGTCCGCTCGTCCCAGGGCAGCAGATAGACGAAACGATAGCCATCAAGCTGATCGACGCTCGCATCCATGATGACCGGCCGGTCGATCCCGTGCGGCGCGTCGCAGCGCAGCGCATGACCGACGAATTTCTGCCAGCCGCAATGCAGCGCCGACAGGTCGCCCGGCCCGCGCGCATCGATTACCGCGCCCGCGCGGATGATCTGGCCATCGGCCAGCCGGACATGGTCCGGCGCCGGGGCGGCGACATCAATGCCGGTCATCAGGCGATCGCCCAGCGCCGCCCTTAAATGGACAGCGAAAGCGACAGATGTAACGCTGTTGTAAGGCGTATCGAGATCGCGCCGGAATCCGGGGAACAGCACGGTGTGACCCTGCGCCCAGCGATGCGCGATGAGCGGTTCCACCAGCCAGCGATCCTGCGCGGCGACATCGCCATCGAAGAAGGACCAGATATGATTGCCGCCCGGCTCCGCGTCGCGCTCGATCAGCAGCAGCCGTATTTCCGGCCGCAGCGCGGCGAAGGCGAGCGCGATCAGCCCGCCGGCAAGGCCGCCGCCGATGATCGCCAGGTCGCATTCCGGTTCGCTTGCCATCAGCCCCTGTTAGGGCAGTCGCCTCATGCTATCCACCCCTTGGCGTGCCGATCAATATAGTATAGGGGGTTATCCTATGCATATCATCGAGGACCGGCATAAATTATTGGCGCGCGTGCGCCGGATCGCGGGACAGGTCGCCGCCGTGGAGCGCCAGCTCGCGGGCGACGCGGGCTGTTCGGAAACCTTGCAGCTGGTCGCCTCCGTGCGCGGCGCGGTCGGCAGCCTTATGGAAGAGCTGATCGACCAGCATATGCGGGAACATGTGGCGCGGCCGGGCCTGTCCGACGAGACGCGCGCCGCCGCCGCCGAGGAAATGCTGGCGCTCATTCGCCGCTACGGGAAATGACGATGCACGACGATCACCATCCTCACGCTCATGACCATGGGCACGATCATGCGCATGAACAAGGCCATGACACCCTCGCCGCCGTTCCGGGCGATGCCGAGGAAAGCCATTATTTCGACCATATCTATCTGAGCGCCGGGCACGACAAGAATGCCAAGCGGACCTTGTGGGTCGTATGGTTGACTGCGGTAACGATGCTGGTCGAAATCGCCTTTGGCTGGCTGACCGGCTCCATGGCGCTTCTGGCCGACGGTTTTCACATGGCGACCCATGCCGGTGCGCTCGCCGTCGCGGCGGCCGCTTATGGCTATGCCCGGCGCCATGCGCGCAATCCGCGCTTCACCTTCGGCACCGGCAAGGTCGGCGACCTGTCCGGCTTCGCCTCCGCCCTGTTGCTGGGCGTCACAGCCCTGTTCATCGCAGTCGAATCGGTGCTGCGCTTCTTCCAGCCGATCGAGGTCGCTTTTGGCGAGGCGACGCTGGTGGCGGTGGTCGGGCTGGTCGTCAACATTGTCAGCGCCTTCCTGCTGGGCCACGACCATAGCCATGATCACGGGCATGGCGACCATGAGCACGGGCACGGCCAGGGTCACGCCGACAATAATCTGCGCGCCGCCTATGTGCATGTGCTGACCGACGCACTGACGTCGGTGCTGGCGATCGCGGCGTTGCTGGCGGGACGCTATCTGGGTTGGGCGTGGCTCGACCCTGCGGTCGGGCTGCTGGGCGCAGTGGTGATCGCGCGCTGGGCCTGGGGCCTGATGAAGGACACCGCCGCCATCCTGCTCGACACCGCCGAACCGGCGCTGATGGCGCGGGTGCGACTGGAGGCGGAGGCGGAAGGCGCGACCATCCGCGACCTGCATGTCTGGCGCATCGGACCGCACGCCCATGCCGCGATCATCAGCCTGGCCGCCGGCGGCGATGGCAACGCGGTGCGACGGCGGGTGCGCGCCCTGCCCCGGATGGAACATGTCACGGTGGAGTGCGCCTGACGGGGGGCGGTGCCCGACGCCCTTCGGGCGCTATTTGTCCTGGCAGTTGGCGAGCATTAGAGTCGGATGACTTAAAATTGATCCAGCCCCGGGTAAAGTCACCCCGCTCTAGCGAACGCTCCGGTCCAGAAATAAATCTTCTCTAACAGCCGTTTACTTAGCCCCGCCTTGGTGCGGTTGAGCCAGAAACCAGTAGCAAAGGCCTGTCAGGGCACCGAGGGCTGACCACAGGGCGAACACGAACAAGGCGTTCACGAAAGATGCCGGATGCTTCGTTGTTGCCCAAACCAGATATAGAGCTGAGGGGACGCTCGTCATAAGCAATCCGCCTGCTCCGAATTGCATTACAGAGCTGCGGCCGGTTCGTAGAAGATAAGCCCGGATTGCCACCCCAAAGAAAATCTGGCTTCCATACAATAATAGTAAATAGAAGATCGCCAACGACAATGGACGAGGGAAGCCGCCGCTTGCCCAAGATACCGTAGCACCACCTATAGCAGCCGGCACTGGAGCCAGAAAAAATCCAAGCAGTTTCACTAGCCCCGCCCCATTTGTAGGGAGAGTCTGGCAGCTTCCATCCCGAATTTCCAGCTAAAAGGCGCCGATTGAGCCGCAAGCGACCAGTTGTGGCCCTGAAAATCGGCCCTGCTCCCCAGGCGTGGGGAGGGGCCATGCGTTGCATCGTGGAGCGGCGATGAGGTGAGGTCAGCGCATTTTCCCCTCCACCGCCTGCGGCGGTCCCCCTCCCCAAGCAAGCTTGGGGAGGGTCAAAGACTGTCTTGCCTCCGCCTAAATCACGCCTCAGTCGCGCTTATTGCGGTTTGAGCGCGTCCATGATCTGGCGCACCGGGCCGATGTCGTAGCCGGCCGCCGCTGCCTGCGCCGCCAGCACGTCACCATCATCACCCGCCCGCGCGCGGGTCAATGCCCAGAGCAAAGTGCTGCGCGTGCCCGAGCGGCAATAGGCAAGCAGCTTGCCATCACCCATCTGGCTGAGCGCCTGCGCCATGCCGTCGAGCTGCCAGGGCGCAAAGCCGCCATGCGCCACCGGCACGGCGAGATAGTCGATCCCCGCCTTGAGCGCCGCCGCTTCGATCTGCGCCCCGTTGACCTGGCCCGGCTCCTCGTCATCGGGGCGATTATTGACGATCATCGTCACGCCCTGCGCCCTGGCTTCTTCCACCTGATCAACGCTGATCTGAGGGGACACGAGGATGCGGTCGGTGAGCTTGCGGAACATGAGGCTTCTCCTTTTGCGCAAGCCATGCGCTCCGGCATCGCGGGATTCAAGAGTTTGCTGCTACAGAAACGGGCGGATGGCGCTGAGGAAGGCATCGCCATAGGCATCGAGCTTCTTCTGGCCGATGCCGCTGATATGGCTCATCTCGCGGATGCTGGACGGACGCTGCTCGGCCATTTCGCGCAGGGTCGAATCGTGGAAGATGACATAGGGTGGCACCCCCTGTTCCTGCGCCAGTTCACGGCGGCAGGCGCGCAGGGCGTCGAACAGCGGATCGCCGACCGGATTGGCGTCAGCGCCGTTGCGGCCGCTGCGTTTGCGCCGTTCACGCTTGGGCGGCATCAGGATGCGCACTTCTTCCTCGCCGCGCAGGATCGGCCGGGCATTGGGGCCGAGCATCAGCCCGCCATGTTCGGTCGTTTCCAACGCGTCGCGGACCAGCAGCGCGCGCTGAACCGGGCGCAGCAGCGCCGTTTCCTCCCCGCTGACGATACCGTGGACGGAAATGCGGTCATGCCCCCGCTCGCGCACCTTGTCGTTGGACGCGGCGGTGAGCACCGCCTCAATATGTCCCGCGCCGAAGCTCTGGCCGGTGCGATAGACGGCGGAGAGATATTTGCGCGCGGTTTCGGTCGCATCGACGCTGGCGGGCGGCGACAGGCAATTGTCGCAATTGCCGCAGGTCGGCGGCGGATTCTCGCCGAAATGGCGCAGCAATATGGCGCGGCGACAAGTCGCGGTTTCAACCAGAGCGCCCAGCGCCGCAATGCGCGCGCGCTCGCCCTGCTGGCGCGCGGCCTCCAGTTCGGCGATGCGCATCCGGGCGCGGGCGAAATCCTCCGCCCCCCAGAAAAGGTGCGCGACCGCCGGTTCGCCGTCGCGGCCAGCACGGCCCGATTCCTGATAATAGCCCTCGATCGATTTGGGCAGCCCGGCATGGGCGACGAAGCGCACGTCGGGCTTGTCGATACCCATGCCGAAGGCGACGGTGGCGACCATCACCATATCCTCGCTGCCGATGAAGGCGGCCTGGTTGGCGGCGCGCTGGGCCGGGTCCATGCCGGCATGATAAGCGCGCGTCGGCCGGCCGGCCCGGCCCAACGCCTCGGCCAGCTTTTCGGTCGCGGCGCGGGTGGGCGCATAGACGATGCCGGGGCCGGTCTCACTCGCCAGCAAATCGGCAAGCTGGCGCGTCAGCCCGTCGCGCGGATGGACGGCGTAACGAATATTGGGCCGGTCGAAGCCCGAGATAATCAGCCCATCCTCGGGAATACCGAGCTGGACGAGAATATCCTTGCGCGTGTGCGCGTCCGCCGTCGCGGTCAGCGCGAGGCGCGGAACATCGGGAAATTCGTCCAGCAACGGGCGCAGCAGGCGATAATCGGGGCGGAAGTCGTGCCCCCATTCGGACACGCAATGGGCTTCGTCGATGGCGAAGAGCGCAAGCTTCGCGCTGCGCAACAGGGTGCGGAACCCCTCCCCGCTCGCCCGCTCCGGCGCGACATAGAGGAGGTCGAGGTCGCCGTTGCGGAGGCGATCCTGCGTTTCGCGCCAGTCATTGTCGACGCTGGTCAGACTGGCGGCGCGGATGCCCACCGCCTGCGCCGCGCGCAACTGATCGTGCATCAGCGCGATCAGCGGCGACACCACGACGCAGCACCCGTCGAGCGCCACGGAGGGCAACTGGTAACAGAGCGACTTGCCCGCCCCGGTCGGCATGATCGCCAGCGTCGGCCGGCCCGCCATGACCCGGGCGACGACCTCATCCTGCACGCCGCGAAATGCGGTGAAGCCGAATATGTCGTGAAGAAGCGTGGGGATGTCGCGCGCCATGGGCATGGCCTTAGCGACTGGCGCGCACGGGGGCCAGTGCTGCGTCGCGCTTCATTCCGTCGGGTCGAGCAGGCAGCCCCAGCCCGGCCGGAACCGGCCGGTCCGGCGGGCGAGTAGTGGCACGCTGGCCTCCACCGCACGCTCTTCCGGCCGGTCGGTCAGCCGCACCAGCGCCATGCCGGGTTCCTTGTCTTCGGCGCAACTGCCCATCGTCCGCCCCTCGACATAGCGACAGGAACAACCGATGCGCGCGCCATAGGCCGCCCCCAGACGCGCCCGCGCGCTAAGGCTCGCCCAGTTCCAGGCGAGCACGCCCGCCAGGATCAGGATCAGCAATCCTGCGCCGATCCACCATTTCCGCCGAACCGCCATGGTCCTTTTCCTTGCCTGCGTGTAAGGGCGCCGGCTTATGCAGATCGAAAGTCGAATCGTAAAGCGTCTTGGGTGGGGCGCGGGCATTGCCGCGCTCGTGGTTGCAGGAAGCTTCGCCGGCCGTGCCGCGCAGCAGGCGCCCGCGCCACTCTATGCGGTCGCCAGTGACGCGGTGGTCGGGGAAAGCGCGTTGCGCGCCGCGATCGACCCGCTGTTCGACGAGGATCAGATGGGCCAGACCCGCGCGCTGCTGGTCATGCGCGACGGCAAGGTGATCGCCGAACGCTATGCGCCCGGTTTCGGCCCGGACACGAAATTATTGTCCTGGTCCATGGCCAAGAGCGTGACGGCGGTGCTGGTCGGCCTGATGGTCGCGGACGGGCGGCTGGCGCTGGACGCGCCGGTGCCGGTGCCGGCGTGGAGCCAGCCGGGCGACCCGCGCGGCCAGATCACGCTGCGCCAGTTGCTGACGATGAGTTCGGGCGTCGACCATGTCGAGGATGGAGAGCCGATCACGGAGGGCGACACGGTGCGGATGCTGTTCCTGGGCGGCGCGCAGGACATGGCGGCCTATGCCGAGGCCAAACCGCTGGCCCATGCGCCGGGCGAAACATTCGCCTATTCGACCGGCGGCACGATGATCCTGTCCGACCTGATGACGCGGATGCTGACCAACAGCGACGATCCCGCGGTGCGGCGGCGGGCGATGCAGATGTTCATCGACGGGCGGCTGAAGGCGCCGGGCAACCTGCCTAGCCTGACGCCCGAATATGATGCCAACGGCACGATGATCGGCGGCAGCATCCTGCATATGACCGCGCGCGATTATGGGCGGTTCGGCGACCTGCTGCGGCGGCGCGGCCGGACGCCCAAGGGGCACCAGATATTGCCGGAAAAATGGATCGACCTGATGACCACGCCGTCGCGGCGCAATCCGGCCTATGGCCTGCATCTGTGGCTGAACCGGGCCAGCAGCGAAAGTGCGCTGGTGCCGGGGCAGGCGCCCGAAAGCCTGTTCGGCTGCGTCGGGCATAATGGGCAATATATTCTGATTTCGCCGTCGCAGCGATTGACGGTGGTGCGGATCGGCATGTCGCCAAAGAAGGAGCAGCGCCGCGCGGTGCGCGCGGCGCTGGCCGGGCTGGTCGGGCTGTTCCCCGGTTAGAGCAGGAAGCGTCCCTCGATCACCGTGCGGCAGGCGCCGGTCAGGATCACCCGGTCGCCGTCCAGCGTGCAGCCGAGCCGCCCGCCCCGCGCCGAAGCCTGAACGGCGCTGATCTCCCTCTTGCCCAGCCGTTCCGCCCAAAAGGGGGTGAGCAGGCAATGGGCCGAGCCGGTCACCGGGTCTTCATCCACGCCGCCGCCCGGCACAAAGACGCGACTGACGATGTCGCTGTCTTCGCCGGGCGCGGTGGCGATCAGCATTATATCGCCCTGCGCCTTCAGGGCCGCGAAATCGGGGGCAAGCGCCCGCACGGCGGCGGCGTCGGGGAAGAGGAAGAGGCTGTACCCCCCGTCGCGCCAATGCGATTCCAGCGGCTGGCCGCCAAGGCCGGCGACAAGGTCGGGCAGCGCGCGCGGCGCCATCGTCCAGGCGGGGAGCGAGAGGGCATAGCGCTCGCCCTGACGCAACAGGGTCAATATGCCGGCATGGCGGGTGCGGAACCGGACGGCGCTCCCGGCGATCAGCACATGCCCGCTCGCCAGCGTCGCATGGCCGCACAGCTTGACCTCGACCGTGGGCGTGAACCAGCGCAGCGCGTAGTCGGCCTCCGCATCATCGGGCGTCGCCACTGTGAAGGCGGTTTCGGAGAGATTATTCTCCGCCGCGATCGCCTGAAGCGTCGCATCGTCGAGCCAGGCATCGAGCGGCATCACCGCCGCCGGATTTCCGGTGAAGGGCGCGTCGGCGAAGGCATCGACCTGGGTGAAAGGCAGGCTGGTCATGGGGCGGATACTCCTGATGTCCCGCGGAAATGCCCCAGCGCACGCAACACGAACAGGGCCGCCGGCATTCGATTGGCCGCTCAGCCCAGCAGCGCCAGCACCACGCAGACGGTCAGCCCGACGATGATGTTGAGCGGCACACCGATGCGGACGAAATCGGCGAAGCGATAATCACCCGCCGCATAGACCAATGCGTTGGTCTGATAACCGATGGGCGTCGCGAAACAGGCCGATGCGCCGATCATCAGCGCAATCACCAGCGGGCGGGCGTCGACATTCAGCTGATGCGCCAGCGCGATCACGATCGGCGTCATCAGGGCGGCGACGGCGTTGTTGCTGAGCAGTTCGGACAGGATCAGCGCCGCGAAATAGATGATGAAGACCAAAGCCCAGGGCGGCGCGACCTGCATCAATGGGGTGATCCAGCCGACCATCATCGTGACGCTGCCCGCCTGCTCCAGCGCGACGCCGACCGCCAGCATCGCGAAGATCAGGACAAGCACGTCACCGTCGATCGCCCCCCATGCCTCTTCCGCGTCGATGCAGCGCGTGGCCAATATCACCCCTACCGCGATGATCGCCGCCAGCCCGATGCCGACGATATTGAAGGCCGACAGCGCGATGACCATCGCCATCGCCAGGATCGCGATCCAGGCCTTGTTGCGGCGGAAAGCGCGGGTGCGGCTGATGTCGACGCCCATCAGGTTAGGATTGTCGCGCAGCGAGCGCATCGCATCGTCGCTGCCCGCGATCAGCAGCCGGTCCGCGCCCCGGATACGCGCTTCGGCCAGATTGGGACCGGGCAGGTGCCGCGCCCGGTTGATGCCGATGATGCGCACGCGCAAGGCGTGGAGAAAGGGAATGTCGGCCAGTCGGTCGCCAATCGAGGGGTGGCTGGGCGCCACCATCGCCTCGATCACCGTGCCTTCACGCCCGGATGTTTCCGAATCGGCGGCGATGCCCAGTTCGAAATGGCTCGATTCGCGCAATGTCATGATCGCGGTGCCGTCGGCCCGGACGATCAGCCGGTCGCCTGCGTGCAATTCCTCCTGCGACAGGTCGCCGCGCTTGATGTCGCCGGCGCGTTTGAGCCCGAGCAGCGCCGCCGACCGACCGAATATGGTGAGCGAACCGATTTCGCGCCCGATATATTCGCTGTCATGCGGCACCACCAGTTCGGTCAGATAATCCTGCGCATTGCCGCCATCCTGACCGGAAATGGCCGGCGGGTCGCTGGGCAGCAGAAAGGACAGGCCAACCAGCGCCAGCAATCCCGCGACGGTGCCCGCCACGCCATAGGGGGCGATGTCGAAAATGCCGAACGGCACCATGCCCTGATCCGCCGCAATGCCCGCGACGATCAGATTGGTCGACGTTCCGATCAGCGTGATGCAGCCACCCAACACCGCGACGATGCTGAGCGGCATCATCAGCTTCTTGAGCGGCACGCCCGTCACTTGCGACAATTTGAAGATGATCGGGATCAGCACGACGACGACCGGCGTGTTGTTGAGGAAGGCCGAGGCCACCGTCGCGCCCAGCATGACCTCCACGATCGCCAGGCGCGGATGTTTTTCCGCCCGCTTCATCACGAAGTCCGCGGCACGATTGATGGTCCCGGTGCGGATCAGCGCGCCCGCCAGGACGAACATCGCCCCGATGGTCAGCGGCGCGCTGTTGGAGAATACGGAAAAAAGCCCCTTTTCGTCCAACAGGCCGAGTGCCGCATAGGCGCAGGCCCCCAGGACCGATACGACCGTCGGGGAGTAGCGTTCGCGGACGAACTCCACAAACATGAGGGCCAGAATGATGAGGCCGATTTCCGCGCGATAAATACCCAAAAGCGCGGTCATGAAATGCATCTGGCGGTGGCCCCCTGGAACGCTAGAATCCGCGCTTTAGCCCCCCTGAACGAAATGGGCCAGCCATGGTTGCATGGCTGGCCCGTGTCGCGGCGTTCAGGGGACGTTTTGACCGTCAATCCTCGCAAAGCGTGGTGACGCTCCCCAGGCTTACGCGCTGCCGCACGCCCTCCCGCGGGCGTTGAATGTCATCCTATCGTAATAAGAGCGAGTCGTCTCGCATGAATTGCGGTTTCGGCGCGGGATTGGCGCGGTTCGGCGTGTCAGCCCTCCGCGCGATTCTTCGTCGCGGCTCTATCCGGGCTGCTCGCCGCATTGCGCGCGGTGGAGCAGTTTCTGGTCGGCGAGGACGAGCGCCATCATCGCTTCCACCACCGGCACGCCGCGAATACCGACGCAGGGGTCGTGGCGCCCCTTGGTGATGATGTCCGACGCTTCGCCGTCGCGGGTCACGGTCTCGACCGGTGTCAGGATGGAACTGGTCGGCTTGAACGCAATGCGGATCTTGACCGGCTGGCCGGTGGAGATGCCTCCGGCGATGCCGCCGGCGTGATTGGCCAAGAAAACGGGGCCATCACTGCCCGGCCGCATCGGGTCGGCATTCTGTTCGCCGCGCAGGCGCGCTGCGGCGAAACCATCGCCGATCTCCACGCCCTTGACCGCATTGATGCTCATCATCGCCGCGGCCAGTTCGCTGTCCAGCTTGGCATAGAGCGGCGCGCCCCAGCCCGCCGGCACGCCGCTGGCGACGCATTCGACCACCGCGCCGAGCGAGGAACCATCCTTGCGCGCGCCATCGACCAGCGCTTCCCAGCGCGCGGCCGCTTCAGCATCCGGGCAGAAAAAGAGATTGCGGCCAATCTCCTCCGCATCGAAATTGCGCATGTCGATGGCGTCGCCGCCGATTTCGCTGACATAGGCGAAGATGTCGACTTCGGGGATGACGAGCCGCGCCACCGCGCCCGCCGCCACACGGCTGGCGGTTTCGCGCGCGGAGGAGCGCCCACCGCCCCGATAGTCGCGAAAGCCATATTTGGCGTCATAGGCATAGTCGGCATGGCCGGGGCGATAGGCCTTGGCGACTTCCGAATAATCCTTCGAGCGTTGGTCGGTATTCTCGATCATCAGGCTGATCGGCGTGCCGGTGGTCCTGCCTTCGAACACGCCCGACAGGATGTGGACCGCATCCGGCTCGCGGCGCTGGGTGGTGAATTTGGAGGTGCCGGGCTTGCGCAGATCGAGCCAGGGCTGGATGTCGCCTTCCGAAAGCGCCAGCCCCGGCGGACAGCCGTCAACCACCGCGCCAATGGCCGGACCGTGGCTTTCGCCCCAAGTGGTGAAGCGAAAGAGACGACCGAATATGTTGAAGCTCATCTTGTTCCCGATCCGGTCGCGTTCGTGCCTTCAGCCCTTGTCGAGGGCGATGTCCGGCGCGTCTTCGGCCTTCATGCCGATGACATTATAGCCCGCGTCCACATGATGAATCTCGCCGGTCACGCCCGACGCCAGATCCGACAGCAGATAGAGGCCCGCGCCGCCGACATCCTCGATCGTCACGTTGCGGCGCAGCGGCGAGTTCAGTTCGTTCCATTTGAGGATATAACGGAAATCGCCGATGCCGCTGGCGGCCAGCGTTTTGATCGGGCCGGCGGAGATGGCGTTGACGCGGATATTTTCCGGGCCAAGGTCCATCGCCAGATATTTGACGCTGGTTTCCAGCGCCGCCTTGGCCACGCCCATGACGTTATAATGGGGAATGACCTTTTCCGCGCCATAATAGCTCAAGGTCAGGATGCTGCCGCCATCGGGCATCAGGGCGCGCGCGCGCCGGGTGACGGCGACGAAGCTGTAGGCCGAGACGTTCATGGTCAGCAGGAAATTGTCGAGGCTGGTGTCGACGTAAAGCCCCCGCAATTCATTCTTGTCGGAAAAGCCGATCGCATGGACGACGAAGTCGAGCCTGCCCCAGCGCGCTTCGATTTCGGCAAAGGCCGCATCCAGCTTGTCCATGTCCGTGACGTCGCAGTCGATCAGGAAATCCGATCCAACCTGTTCGGCCAACGGACGCACCCGCTTCGCCAGAGCATCGCCCTGATAGGAAAAGGCCAGCTCCGCGCCCTGCACGTGCAATGCCTTGGCGATGCCCCAAGCCAGCGACTTGTCGTTCGCCAGCCCCATGATGAGGCCGCGCTTCCCTGTCATCAAGCCTGTCATTCCGTCGTTCCGTTCCCTTTGCCCTGCGCGGGCGCTTCGGCTTCCTCTTCAGGGAACTCCGCCAGCGCCGCGTTCAATTCCGCGCCAATTACCACGCCAAGCCCGACGAGGAAGAAAAAAATGAGCGTGATCATCACGCCGGCCAGACTGCCATAGGTCCGGCCATAGCCGCCCAGCAGCGACAAGGTGGGCGGCAGCAGCATGGTCGTGCCATACCACCAGAGCGCCGTCGCCGCAGCCCCCGGCCATTTGGGAAAGCAAGGATCCTTGTAGGCGGTCGGCGTCAGGGCGACGTAAAGCGACCAGAGCGCCACGCATAATATCCCCATCGGCACCAGACGGGCGGACGCGACGAGCGAGATCGCCCCGTCCGCCCAGGGCAGTATCCGGTGCAGAAACTGGTCGATGCCGGTAATGGCCACCTGGAGCGAAAAGGCGAACATCACCGCAAATACGCTGACCAAGGTGATGCCGATGGCGCCCAGCCGATAGCGCCAGAAGGGTTTCGTGCCGGTCGTCCCATAGGCCCGGCGCAATATGTCGCGGATCGTTTCGATCAGGCTGCCCACCGTCCACAGGCCGACCAGGCCACCCAGCCAGAGGAGCGGGCCGGTGCGGGCGGTCAGCACATCGTTGATCGGCTGACGCACAGCGTCTGCGACGCCGCGCGGCACGGTGTAGAGAAAGGCATTGACCGCCGCGATCCCGTCCTGCGTCCGGCCGAAGATGCTCGCCACCGCCGCCGCGACGATGAAGAAGGGAAAGAGCGTCATCAGCGAGAGATAGGCGAGGTTCCCGGCATGGATGAACCCGTCGCTGTAGGTGCCGACCAGGACTCGCTTCGCCACCTCGAAAATATGCGATCCGGGGCGGACGCGATTGATATGCCGATGGAAATGCGCCCGCGCCTGATCCGCCACCATGCGGCGTGCTTCGGGCGAATAGGGGGACGGCATCGGCATGACGTGCCTAACGCATCACACGCCCAGATGGGCGCGCACGTCCCTTTGGTCCTGCCAGCCCTCCACCAACGCCTGGATCGCCGGATCCTGCGCCGGAATGTCGATCTGCAAGGTGACAAGCTGGTCGCCGCGATGCCCATCCTTTCCAACGAAGCCCTTGCCCCGCAGGCGCAGCGTCTTGCCGGACGTCGCCCCGGCGGGCACGCCCAGCATCACCGGACCATCGACCGTCGGCACCTTGACCTTGCCGCCCTTCACCGCTTCGTCCAGCGTGATGGGCAGGTCCAGCAACACATTGTCGCCATCGCGCTGGAAGAAGGGATGCGGCCGCACCTCGATCGTGACGATCGCATCGCCCGCGCCACCCGGCCCCGGCTGTCCCTTGCCCGAAAGGCGCATCTGCGTGCCCGTCTCGACCCCGGCGGGAAGCTTCAGATCGATGCCCTTGCCATCCTGAAGGGTGATGCGCTGCGGCGCCAGAGTGGCGGCGTCGGTGAATTGCACCGCCAGCCG